>JAOUNC010000024.1 GCA_029881175.1 Nitrospirota bacterium
GAAAACCCCGGCTAGAGGGATTCGTAGACTTCGTCGCGGAGGTCTTTGACGCGGATGTGGTAGCGGTTGATTTTTTTGATGAGGCCCTGGCGGCTGATACCCAGCTGTTCAGCCGTTCGCACTTGATTGAATTGGCAGGCCTGTAAGGTGTCTTTGATGATCTGTTCTTCCAGTTCACCCAAAATTTCCGGCAGACTTTTTCGTTCGCCACTTTCAGGAGTTTTCGAGCTCTGCGCGGCACGTTTGATGGTGAGATCGAGTGCATCCTCATTGATAATTGCCGCTCGCACCATGACCGCTAAGCGCTTCATTTCATTCCCAAGCTGCCGTACATTGCCGGGCCAATCATATTCCACCAAACGACGCATGGCGGACGCTGCGATTTTTTTCCGAGGTTTCCCCATTTCTTTGCAATGCAGATCCAGGAAGTAATTGGCGAGCAAGGGAATATCAGCCGGAATTTCCCGTAAGGCCGGCGTCTGAATATGGACGACCTTCAATCGATAGTAGAGATCTTTCCGGAAAGTCCCTTTCTTGATCGCCTCTTCCAGGTTGGTATTGGTCGCCGCCACGACACGGATGTCGATAGGAATCGGCTTCCGTTCCCCTACGGGTTCTACCACACGTTCTTGCAACACCCGTAAGACCTTGGCTTGAGCTTTGAGTCCCAAGTCCCCGATTTCATCCAGGAAGAGCGTGCCTTTATGCGCTTGTTCAAATTTTCCAATTCTGGCCTCGACCCCCGTGGCGGTGCCACGGCCAATTCCAAAGAGTTCGCTTTCAATGAGGTTTTCCGGCAACGCGGCACAGTTGATGGCGACAAAGGGATACCGCGCCCGCGGACTGGAATAGTGGATGGCTTTGGCAACCAATTCTTTGCCCGTCCCGTTTTCTCCGGTGATGAGGACATCCACCGAACTATCCTGTATTTGATCGATGACGCGTACCAACCGTTGCATGGGGAGGCTATTCCCGAGCAGGTTTTGGGTCGAGAACCGCCCTTCGACTTCTTTCCACAACTGGGCGTTTTCTTCTTCTAACCGTTGGCGCTCATGCTGTAATTGTTCCATTTGCTGTATTTTCTGCAAGGGAATGGAGATTTCCTCGACTAAGGCTTGAGCGAGTTTCTCATCCCTTGGAGAAAAGGCCTTGCCTTTTTTATTCACAGCTTCGAAGACACCGAATATTTCGCCCGTCGCGCTCCGCAAGGGAACGGCCAACAAAGTGCGGGTGCGCCGCTTGGTGTGGAGATCAATCCCGGAGAAAAACCGGTCATCAGATTGGACATCGTTGACATTGAGCACTTCTCCCGTCGCCACACAATTTCCTGCAATGCCCAACCGTGCATCCAACCGCAGCATTTGACCATTTTCCTTAAGCGGGAACCATAGCTCTTGTCGCTCCGCATCCAAGATGAACACGCTGGCCATCTCCGATTCCAAACGCCGACAGGCTTCATCCCTGATGAGTTGGAAAAATGCGGGGCAGTTGGTTTCTTGGTTGAGACGGATCAGGAATGGGCTCGCAGGGAGCTTGGGGCCTGACAGACGTTCTTTATTTTCGGAATGGTTTGGCATAGTGATCGGTGCGATATTTTTTGGTCGTACAAGCTACCCTCTGTCAGACAGATGAATTTTTTCTGGCGTATTATCCCTAGGCAGGATTCACCTGGTCAATGGGAAAGAGATTTTACCCACTAAGCGGAGGGGGAAGACCTCGGGTGGTGACAAAAGAAACCAACAGGGAATAGCCACTCGGTTCACTTTTTATGGCACACGTTGCTCAGTGCCTTTTAAATACAGTCGATACACCGGAACGCTTTGCGTCTTCCCTTTTAACATCACCGAGCCTACTTCTGTGAGGAACCATGGATGAACTCCCAAATGTTGTTTAGTGGTTTCTCCTATGAGTATCCGGCACACCGTGTTTGGGTCTTCATTCTTCCAGACGTCTTTTTGGAGATTCTCTAAGCGAGCCGCAATATTCACGGCATCGCCGATGGTGGTAAACTTCATACGTTCCGCGCTCCCCAAGCTCCCCACCATGACTGGTCCTGTATTGATGCCCACCCGCATCCTGATCAACCCCAAGCCCTGCTGTTGCCAGCGGGTGTTCAGTCGAATCATTTCTTGTTCCATTGCCAGACTGCATGTCACCGCATCTCTGGCATTGCGGCGGATATCCTCTTCGGATTGTTCCCTGGTCAGGACTCCAAATCCGGCTTTGATCATATCCCCATAATAATCATCAATGAGACCCCCATGGTCGGTAATGATCTTCACCATGGTATCCAGATAATCATTGAGCCATTCCCATAATTGATTGGGAGGCATGCTTTCTGCCAGGGTGGTGAACCCTTCCAAATCAGTAAACACGGTCGACACCACCTGCCTGTGTGGGCGCCATCGTCCCTGTTCTAAAAATTGTTCACGCTGTTCCCATACTGCCGCCGCCACTTGGGGCGAGACATGCCGTGAGAACAACGCCATGACTGCGCGTCGTTCCTGTTGTTCCCGCTTGGAAATGAAAGCTGTGACCACCATGGCATTTACGACCCATCCCATGGCCGTGGGGATCCATGGAATCCACCAGCTATTGGCAATCGAAGCGACCACGATGCTGCTCAGCACGAGTAATCCAAACAGCACCACCACCGAAAACCGCCAGGCGCCACGCACCCAGAACCCGACCAAGGCGCCCCCCAACACCCACAAGGCTATCCAGCCGGCCTCTTGGCCATCTGAGAGAGTGGCAATGGGTGCGCTCCCTCCACGCGCGTTCCGAATGAGTTGCGCCACCATGTGGCCATGCAATTCAACTCCTGGCACGCGAGGGCATCGAGTCAAACTGCCACATTGCGAGGTATAGAAATAGTCTTTGACGCCCTCAGACACCACACCCAGGAGGACAATGCGATCGTGAATGACTTCTTGGCTGACCTCTCCCGCTAGCACCGTTTGCAAGGAAAAGGTAGGAAACGCGTGAACCCCTCGATCCAGGTTCAACAAGAATTGATAGCCCTGGGCATCGGCATTCACATAACTCCCATCATGCGATTCGAAGGGACGAAAGACTGTTTGCCCCAGCTTCAACCAATTGGGATTTTCTCCGGCAGGCTCTGGCTTGACTCCATCCTGTTCCAGATAGTTCAGCGCGAGAAGAAAGGGTAATGAGCGAAAAACGGTTGTTCCATCATCCAAAAATAATAACCCACGCCTCACCACACCATCTTGATCCACCACCATATCGCTGAATCCCACCCGATCTGTCCCCTTTAAGATCGTTGGCCCCGCAATACCCCCTTGTTCCGGTTTCCCAAATTTCATCACCATCATAATTTGGGGGAACCGCTGGAGAACCTGGTTCAACGCGGCACGCCCTGGAAGGACTTCCAGATCACGATAGATATCGACACCAATGACTCGCGGACCCTGAGCCTGAATGCGTGTCAGTGCCTTGGCCAGCATCTCATCGGAAATGGGCCAATGGCCTAAAGCCTGAATATCTTGATCGGTAATGGTGACCAGGGTGATGGGCGGAGATTCGTTGATGTGCTCTGATGACAGCCGCATGGACCAATCATAGGCTTCCAACTCCAGCCCTTCCAAAAGACCTTGGCTCCGCAAGCCTATGACACCAAGAAAGACCAAGAACGTCATGGCGACAATGTGAAAGACGGAACAACGAAGTAGAGATGGGGCCACAAGGATCCCCTTAACGATTCAGGCACCCTGGAGGGGAGAAGGAAACATGGTTGGTTTTTTCTAACGCTTTTCTGGGATCACGACCAACATAATTTTTCTGATTTTGACAAGCGACGGGGAACAACACGGCTCTCACCTCGGGACCAATTGCCGGAAGATCAGGAACAGAGATTATCCGAAGGCGGACCGGTCGACACCTCCATTGGGAAATGAATGTGAAAAATGGTTCCCACATTTATTTCACTCTCCACCTCGATGACTCCCGAATGCGCCTCGACCACATCCTTGACAATTTTTGTCCCCAACCCGGTTCCACCCTGCTTCCTACTGATGACCCTGGAGGTGAACAAAGTATCCCGAATTTCGGCAGGCATACCCCGTCCAGTATCCATCACGGAAACGTGAATCGTCTTTCCATTTGATTCAATTTGTCCCTTTATCGTAATTGAACCACCTTGGGGAACTTCCGCAATGGCATTATTGACAAGGTTATAAAAGGCGTTGAACAACCGTGATTCATCGGCTTGCATCTCCGGCAATTCCACAATTCCTTCATGAAGCAACGTGATCCCTTTTTCCTGGGCCATCAAGTTCAACGTGTCAAACACGGAAGCGACGACATGGTGCAGTTTGCAAGGGGCGAACCGTGGCGGGCTCGTCAAACCTTTCACGCAATCGGCAATTTCTTTGACGCGCCCTTGAATCCGTTTTGCGTTATTCGCCACCATCTCAATCACTTCAAGGCACACTTCGTGGCTGGCTAAGGCTTTGTTTGGATCAAACTTGGGCAGACTCCCAAAAACTTCATTAATCTCATCTTTCAGAAGGGAAGTCCCGCACAGTACCGGCATAAGCATATTTTTGACATCATGACCAATATTTCCAAGTATTCGTGCCACCTCAGCTAATTTGGCTTCCTGAAATAACCGGGCCTGTTCAATGGACAGCGCGGTGAACGCCGCGATGATCGTTAAGATAGCCACGTCGTCCTGATTTAACCTGCCTTCCCGCTTGTTCATTACCTCCAGGACTCCAATTGGATGTCCTTCCCATCGTTTGAGGGGAAGGGCAATCATGTCCTCGGTGTGAAAGCCCGTAAGGTGATCGATTTCGCCAAGATGCCGCTGATCTTCCTTTGCGTCCTTAACCACCATAGATTTTCCTGTGGCGAAAACCGTTCCTGCTATCCCTTGTGCCCATGGAAACGCCGTGCCCGTTTTGGGCGGTCGGTCACCAATAGCATGGTAGAAGACCAATTCCTTTGATTCCGGATTGGCCAACAACACGCACCCGGCTTGGCAGTTGACCACCTCTAAGGCAATCTTTAACCCTTGCTCCACCACATCTTCCACCCTGAGATGCTGAAAAAGTGCTTCACTAATTTTCCGGGCGGCTTCTAGCTCACGCTCCTTGCGATCCAATTGGTTCGATGGATTCATGTCTGGCCTCCCAAATGGAGTCAATGCTTGCAAATTTTTTGCATACTGCCAGGATCCCATTAGGGATTTAGCGAAGGTTAGCAAATTTAAGGGAAAAAAGCTTTCACTGTCTTAGAGGGCCTTATTATTTTGAAAGTTGCCCTTTAAACTTTCGTTGTCTCCTCTCGGCATTAAATAAATGTGGTGTGTGAAATATTAAGGAAGAAATAAAAATATTCTACAATTCTACTTCTTGCCCTTCTTCCAAAACCGTCACCCTTTCAATTTCAAGTTGAGCGATTTCTTGAAGGATGGCTTCACGCACGGTGGGCTTCATATGGTAGACATAGAGCGGTAGGTCAGGTTTGCCAATTTTTCGAAATTCTTGGGCAAGCAGCGTCGGAGTGAGGTGCTTACTTTGAATCGCAATGTCCATCATTGAATTAGGAAAGGAAACCTCGATGAATACCCCTTTGAGATTGGGAATGCGGGCGGCGACCTGCCAAATTTCTTCTGTGAGGTGTGTATCACCACTATAGATCCAAGCGGCGATGTCATCTCGAATCACATAGCCCACCGTTTCCACTGTGTGGTTGACGGGGATAGGGGTGACACTGATTCCGCCTGACACGGAAACTTCTTTTTTTGCCTCCAGCCCCTTCGCCCGCAAGATGGAATGGCGCGGGCCTTGAATATTGAAAAAATTCGGAAAGACTACGTCATTGAAGATATGCTTTTGGAGGCCACCGATTACTGAAGGTACGCTCGCCACCACCACTTGATGATCCACCAGTCCAGAGAGATTGTCCACGAGCGGTGGAATGTCCTTGATGTGATCAAGATGGAGGTGAGAAAGAAGGATATGTTTGACGCGTTGCTGTTCTGCCAATGTCAGACCGGAAGCGAGCGTGCCAGCATCCATCATGAGTTCGTCATTGACCAGGAATCCCACGCTTCGACAGAGGGTTGAACCCGTTGAACCTTTCACCAACAAGTCGGACCCATGTGATCCAAGAACGCGGATTTTCACGGATTGGGACTTTCAAAAAATTGCGTTGTTCGAATTCTCTTCATACAATTTCAGGCCTTATGCTATCTGTGCACATCATCATGCAAAAATGCATGAAATAACACAACCTTTAAATTTACGCTCTCGCCTGAATTGGCCCATGGGGTCTTCAAGAAGAGCTGACCTGATATCTATGATCCAAATAAACTGATATGCCATTCAAAATATGTCCATACCGATGCCTCAACATGGGAATTATCGTTGTTCCGCTTTCCATCCCCTAAACCACCCGCACTTTTCCCCCAACCTCCCTCACAGCCAACAGGGAGGGGCAACCTATTTCTTTACCTCCCAGATCGAGTCCACGAAGTAGGCCTGTGTATCAAACAGGTGCTTCACGATCCGGTATCCACTCTTTTCAGCCAACCCTTCGATTTCTGATGGGGTGTACTTGTAGGAATGCTCGGTTTGCATCGGTTCCCACGCCCTGAAGGCAAACTCCTTCCCTAATGCCTCAATGAACACTACCTGCTCTCGAGTACTGTAAATGTGTCTCTCGACTGCATGTGTTCTTGGATTGTAGTGCCCCTGTTGGACATACTGATTTTTCACAAAATTCGCACCCAGCTTTCGATTTAGGACATCCAGCAGATGGAGGTTGAATCGTTCAAACACTCCCGTGGAATCGTTATACGCTGCATACAGCGTCTTCGGATGTTTCATGAGATCGAACCCGATCATGAGGTAGTCCCCATCGTTTAACGATTCTCGCAATTGCCGAACAAACAGTTCTGCCGCTGGCAACTCCATATTTCCAATGGTCGAACCCAGAAAGAGAACGATGTTTCGCAAGTGGGGTTGCTCTTTGATCACACGAAGTCCATCGAAGTAATCAGCGGCCAATCCTGTGACCGACATGGTGCTCTGTAAAAAACGCAACTCAAGAAATGCTACGAGATTCTTAATAGCCCCCTCGGAGATATCGATTGGCACATAGTCGAATGTCAGCTGACTCTGGATGAAGTACTCAAGAAGAATTTGAGTCTTTCCACCATCTCCCGCGCCCAGCTCAATCACCCGAAATGCCTCCTTCGCCAGCATATTAGTGATGGACTGTTTGTGCGTCTGGAATATCTCAATTTCACATTGAGCTGGATGGTACCCTGCAAGTTGGGTAATCTCGGTAAAGATTTCGCTGCCTCGATCATCGAATATCAACCACGAGGGCAGACGTTTCGGTTCTCTCGATAGTCCGTCTAGCACAGCTTGAGCGAACTGGTCATCGGATGATGCGGTTGCGGTTCCAGAACGCAAATTGTGAAATTCAAATGACATGAGCCTCCTTTTTCCTCATTTGACAAGATTCAGGGTTTGCTCGCCCTGAACGAGCTTGCTAGGATGAGGTGTCATGTCCTTTATACACACATTTCCTATTTTAATCGTCCCTTGATGAACGTTTCTTCCCTCCCAATCCTTACGGCCATCGATTTCCGTGAAGCCGAAGAGTCGTTTACGCACCTTCTTCAGCATGATGATCTCGATCAGTATGTGTCCAACGCACCGGAAGGCCTGGAGACATTCGAGCATGTTTTGGGGTTAGCCCTCTTGGAAGCCTACGAGACCCAATCTCCATCTCCCCACGCGCATCTCTTCCTTCAACGAATTCTGTATCGAATCAACCGATTAAAACTGTTTTGGTATGACGATCTTGAGAATTACACCAATGAGAATTCAACGTTTCTCTTCTCGGTGCATGCGAAAATTGAATCAGCATGGCAGGCCTGGGAAACCCAACACATCGCTATCGCTTCCTTGAAGGACTTAGATATCGAGGTCGCGCTCCGGGAACGCACCGCTAAAGATCTTGATCCTCCACCATCGAAAATTGGCCTCTTCTTCCGCAATGACATGTCACTTATCGGATATCGTCGATTGTTAGCCATTGCCTCTTTGGACGGATTAGTGGAGGCCAGCCAATTGTCGCGAGTCATTGGAGGCGTGGGTAATGAAATTCAAAACATGCTCACCAAAATCCTTCTCGAAGAGTATGGAGGAGGGAAATTGGCGAGGAAGCATTCATCATTTTTTGCTTCCATGCTGGAAGAATTTGGCATGGATGCCACGCCAGAGGCCTACTACGCCATTGTTCCCTGGGAAGTACTTGCCAACATCAACCACAGTTTTTCCCTTTGTGAGCGAAAGAGAAATTTCTTACGGTATATTGGCAGTTTTCTCTACTTTGAAATATCAGTCCCTGCAGCATTTCAACATTATAAAACTGCGGGGGAACGTCTCGGTTTCAGTGAACAAGCTATCAGCTACTGGGATATACATATCAAAGAAGACTTACGGCATGGGCAGTGGATGCTAGATGAGGTCGCCCTGCCACTCATTCATCGCTATAAAGACCTCGCCTGGGAAATTTTGTGGGGTTATGACCTGCAACGATTTCTCAGTACACGCGCCAGCCAAGCCATCGCCCAATCTGTCCAACAGGCCGAAAACGGTTAGTCTCATAATTCCCATTTTCCAAAGAAATTCGAGTGACTCAACCCCGCGCATTGAATTCCACGAATACGCTCAGTGGCCCTTGGATGGTCGAAACGTAAAAGAGGGGAAATTGCCTCCACAAACGAAAAAGGCATGATCTTGCATTCCGCAACTCGCTGAGCCCAGAGTTTGCCGAATGGCCAAGTATGAGTCAATTTCCCTCATACGAACTGGTAGGTTCGGAACCTTTCGACACGCCCACTCCACAGGCTGCTCAGGGCGAACGGACCCTTCACCATTTGGTTGAATGCGTCAAAAGCCGTTCGCGTGGAGCTTGTCAAAGCATAGGCGGTGTTTCACCACAGCAATTGCTGTTTTAGGATTCTTGCTCCCCATCTTCACCACCTAGCCATGCAAAAAAGCCCTTTGGAATATGACTTCCAAAGGGCTTTGATTAATTTGGCTCCTCGGGCAGGACTCGAACCTGCGACCATTCGGTTAACAGCCGAACGCTCTACCAACTGAGCTACCGAGGAACGAATATTTAAATAAGTGCGTAGTATCTCTTTCAGGTGATCATAGCCGGACTGGCTGTTTTCTTCAAGAACCTTGAAAGGGTTTTCAGCATTTTTATGCGCTAAAATTGAAAATCTTGAGAATCCTCTTCACCTTCTTCGGCCTCTGAAGCCCCCCCATCAGATAAATTTACATAGTGACGAGCCCAGGACAAATAAATATTGGCACTATCCTTCATTGCATCGGTGCCATTAATCAGTTTACCGACAACTTCCTGGTCACCTCCACTCATTTCAATCTCACGTGCCTTGGCTTCTAACGCGTGATGAAAGCTTTGCATCTGTTCGGTCAACGTCTGCACTTGTTGTTTCAAATCACTGCTCATTTTATTATACCCCTATGTCCCCTTCACCCTAATTAGGACATTGTTCGATTCAAGACAAATAAAAAAGCCCTACGATCTTTCATAAGACTGAAGATCGTAGGGCTTTTCCTCTTTTTTAGTAGTTACCCTTGATAAGCTTGACCCAATTCCGCCGCTTCTCCAGCCTTATCCATTAAGGTTCCATCTGAATTCACGGCGACCATATCAATCGCTTCATGTTTAGCGGCATCACACACCACTTTACACAACTCACAACCCTTGCACCGTTCAATATGCACTTCGGCCACCATTTTGCCTGGATTAAGGTCCAAACAATTGGCTTCCGGACAATACATAATACAAAGCCGACAGCCTTTTTTCGCCACACACTTTTCATCTGTTACTTGGGCAACATTATACATCTATCTCTTTCCTTCGCTGGGGTTCTCAATATTACGCAGCTGCAGCTTCTCCAACTATCAATTCCACATGGTTTTTCTCCGCCCATTCAGCGCCGATTTCATAAGCTCTCGCCACGGTATCGAGATTTTTTTTCAACAACATTTCCTTCTTTGCAAACTTCTTCTTAATCGCTTCGTCCAGGGTTGCCGTGCCACCAGAGGCCACGAATTTTTTCCCAAATCGTTCTTGTAAGGCCAAGTCCAAGGCATTCATGGATACACACTTGGTAATACCAGCCACCGAACCAATCATGGTCATATTCGTTGCCAGCTCAGTCCCTGCGATTTCCATAGCGATATTGGTCCCTGGAATGCTAAAAACTGCCACATTCAGGTCTTTGAGTCGCTTCACGTCTTCATCTGACAAGAGGGGCATGTCAGTATTAATAATGACGAGCCCACCCTCTTTGATACCAGAATAGAATGGCATGGTATAACTCTTCCCCATCGTAATGACTTGGGGGTGAAACACTTGAATCACATCAGGAAATACCAGTTCGCCACGATCGTAGATTTTTCTTAACCCTATTCGACAATAGCTTTCCGCTGGCGCCATACGTTTTTCGGCTCCAAAGAAGGGATTAGAAATAGCAAACTTGCCATCCTTGGAGGCCGCCATGGCCATGACATGTGCAGCCGTCACGGCACCCTGTCCTCCTAGCCCTGACATTCTTATGTTAATTCGACGTACAATCATAATTTGGCTCCTCTCACATGCCCGCTACTTACACTGTTACTGTTTGGGAAGCAAGTTGCCTTTTCGCTTCAGCCTTTCGTTCCTTTTCCTTCGCTGCTAATTCAGCCAACAATTCCTTGGCCGGTTCGCTCACATATTCTTTATAGGCAAACCGCTCAGAGGGCTTTTCAGAATCCCGCATTTCCTGTAAGCCTTCCATACTGTTTTTCCCAATTTCTAAGATACATGGCGTGTACAACTGTAAGTAGGTTGGACCGATTTCGCGTGCGATATGCACAGCATTTTTTATGACTTTTTCAATGAGATTCGGCTTACTCACCGTGCAATTCACGACATAATGGCAACCGGATTCTCTGGCAATTTCAGGGAGACGCACTTTCTCAAACGTCTTTCCTACCGGTGCCATCTTGGCAACAAACCCCTTTTGCATGAGTCCACTTTCTTGACCACCCGTATTGGCATACAGCTCGTTATCAAAACAAATCGTTGTAAATTTCTCTTGCCGGAACCAAGCCTGGAGCGTCATGTCCAATCCGATATCCACTGTCGCCCCGTCTCCGGCCAACACCACCACATCTTTGTGTCGATCCGGGAAACGGACACTCAGCGCTCGCTTTAATCCAGATGCAATGGCATTTTGGTTGCCAAACAAAGAATGAATGTTATGCACAGCCACATGCGGGAACACTAAACTGGTACAGCCTGTTGACCCCACCATCACCGTATCTTCCGGGTTTGGGAGGGAGGCTAAGATATAACGAAAGGCCATCGACTCTGGGCAGCCGGCACAGAGGGAATGCTCTTCAATCAGTTCCTTGGCATTCCCTATATCTTTCCAACCTCTTGTTTCATTCCCATACGTAGCCCGTTTCACCAGATCTTGATACTCAGCGGGCATAATATCATATAATTCTTCTGCTATTTTAATGCGTTCTTTGCTCATTATTAATCTCCTTAACTCAGGTTAGGCGAGGCCTTCATTGCTGAAAAAATCCTTCAACTTCCACGAGCCGACAAGGCTTCTGATTTAATGCCAAGTAAAGTTTTGATTTCGCTGGCAATAATTTCAGGCGGCATCGTCATCCCACCACAGACATGAGGACCGGCATGAACACGCTCATTATTCTGCACAGTCGCTCTCACTTCACGCGCTAACCATCCAATAACATTAAATTCCGGCACAATGATATGCTTCGCATGCTTTGTGGCCTCTCGGATCTCCTCCCCTGGCCATGGCCGCAACGTTTTCACCTTTACTAACCCAACCCGTATACCTTCCTCTTCCAATATCGCTATGGCTTCACGGCTTTGCGATACCGCAGTTCCTGAAGCCACCACAATAATATCTGCATCCGTATTTTCGGTATCAACCAGGCCATCCATCCAGCGGATCGTGTGCTTCCTTGATCGCTCAACAGCCGCCCAAACCTCTTGCTGCCAGCTCGCATGAGTCGCGTAACTAATATAATTGCTTTTCATGACAAATGGATCTCTCATCATGCGAACCGGAGGACATTCCATATCCATACACGGAACCGGCGATCGATAAGGATCATATGGAGGCAGACACATATCGACAGGAGTGAGATCAACCATATCTTTCGTATGGGTGACAAAAAACCCATCACAACACAAGGCCAAAGGCAAATGGACGTCAGGTTCTTCTGATACCATGTACCCTTTAAGGATCCAGTCATAAAAATCTTGGGCAGTTTCTGCATGCCAGACCAGCATGCCCGTCTGCATGAGGTAGGCAATTTCCAAGGTGTCTGGCTGAATAGAAAGCGGCGAGTTAATGCCTCGGCAGGTCACAATCATCTGAATGGGTAAGCGAGCGCCAGCCCACATGGGGAAATTTTCCATGGCCCGCATCGTCCCCGGTCCTGCTGTAGTGGTAAAAACTCTGGCGCCACCAAAAGCTGCGCCTGCACATTGCGACATGACGGCAAATTCACTTTCACCACGGAAGTAATCGCCAATATACCCTTCGGCGAACAGCTCCCCGCACAATGCCGCCGCTTCACTTTGAGGGGTAATAGGATAGGCGACCATAATGTCACAAGAGGCTCGACGGACAGCCTCCTTAATCACCTCACTGCCTGTAAAAAATGAAGGCGTTCTTTCCGCCTCCTGCATCATTTTCCAGGGATCAGTATATACCTGGTCTTTTTTATTTTTTTGTCCTATGAACGAAGCTTGAGTGGCCATGTCAAGACCTCCTTGTAAGCGCTTCTGGTTAACTGCAAATTTACTATTACAATGCTCAATTGTTGTTTAATAATCCGAAATTAAATATTTACGAATACACTATACACTAAAATGGTGTATCTTATTCAGGAGGAGCCACTGTTCCTTTCAATTTTTTGACCCAGTCAGCCAGTCTCCCGATCTTTTCTGCTGTGGCATCTCGGAACGAAAGCATAGCATCCTCATGGCCCGCTTGGGCACACATGGCCACAGTATAACAACTCGTCCCTCCTCGAATAATTTTCAGGGAAAGGTTGGCCTGATGGCAATGCACACCAACGAACATACAGGCATCAATTTTATTATGCCAAATAGTGAGATTCGGATGATTGGGATTAATTTCAATTTCCGGATTGATCTTGGGATACTTGGGACGATAGTCCGGCATGGGAATGAGCATGGCATGTTGGAGTTTAGGATCCACGCATTCTTTAATCGTTTCATAGAGATGCCGAACCGCTTTCGCTTTTTTGGCGGCCTTATCATTCCAAGCCCATAAAACCAAAGGACCCGGGAAAATGGTTGGCACCTTCGCAGAAAGAAATTCTCGGGCAGCCGCCTCCATCGCTTCTTCCTCTGTAACAATGGCACCGTAAATATGCGCTTGCCCAGGGTCTGGCAACCGGATCCCCATCGACGACGCCGAAGGAGGGAGAAAATGTTCGGGGCCTGGCATTACCTTATAAGATGTCGTCATCGTCCTACAGGTCTCCATTCTTCAAGAATTG
>JAOUNC010000354.1 GCA_029881175.1 Nitrospirota bacterium
ATTAGCCGATTGATACTCCAGAACCTTTTTTGGGGATCGAGCCCGTATGCAATGTCCGAGATGTCAGGGAACGATGATTGTTGATGATTTTGTGGATATGGCCACGAGTGGGGAGATTTGGATGCCCGGATGGCGATGTCTGATGTGTGGTGAAATTATTGATCCAATTATTGAGAGTCATCGTCGGCAACAGGAACAACATCAAGAAATTGTGAATGCTATTTCGGGGTCGTCTGCCCGTCCTCCTGCGCCTTTGGCCGTGAAGCCTCGCAAATCGTTGCGCCGCTAATCTTTCTCAGCTCCCCTTCATTATTCTTGGCTCCTATTTCAGGAAATTTTCCGGGGTGTTCCCTGTCGGGGTTTTGCTTGTCGGGTCGGTCCCTCTATGCTAGATTTCCCCCTCGTATCCAAAGAGAAGGAATGGTGTTGAGAAAACACTGTTTCTTCTTTCCCCTTTAGAGAACCCGTAGAAATTTATTTTCCATACAATTACCTAAGGTATCACCATGGCGCAGACGTATGATCATCAAGCGGTAGAGGCCAAATGGCAGGCTCATTGGGAGCAGGCGGGCCTGTTTCATATTCAAGAAGATCCGACGACGCCCAAATATTATTGTTTGGAGATGTTTCCCTATCCTTCCGGGCGGATTCATATGGGCCATGTTCGGGTCTATGCCATTGGGGATGTGGTGGCTCGCTACAAGACGATGCGCGGCTTTCATGTGTTGCATCCGATGGGGTGGGATGCCTTTGGGCTCCCTGCCGAAAATGCGGCTATTGAGAAAGGCGTGCATCCGAATGTTTGGACGCGAGACAACGTCGCCTATATGAAGCGCCAATTACGGCGGATGGGTTTGTCGTACGATTGGGACCGTGAGGTCAATACGTCTCAACCGGATTATTATCGCTGGAATCAATGGATTTTCATCAAGATGGTGGAGAGGGGGTTAGCTTACCGCAAACGATCGGCTGTCAATTGGTGTCCTTCCTGTGAAACGGTGTTGGCCAATGAGCAAGTGTTGGCTCAAGAGGGAAAAGACGGCGGAGTGTGCTGGCGCTGTGAGTCGGTGGTTATTCAAAAAGAATTAGAGCAGTGGTTTTTCCGGATCACCCATTACGCGCAAGAATTATTGGACGGCTGTGATCAATTGACGAGCTGGCCTGCTAGGGTGCTCGCGATGCAGCGGCATTGGATTGGCCGTAGCCAAGGGGTGGAAGTGGATTTTCCTGTAGCTGACCCGCGTGATGGTGTAGCGGCGATTCGTATTTTTACCACGCGACCGGACACCATTCATGGGGCGACGTTTATGAGCGTGGCCCCGGAGTCGCCGCTGGTCGAGCAGTTGATTGAGGGGCGGGCCGAAGCGGCCGCCGTTCGCGCGTTTGTCGAGCGTGTTTCGCGATTGGATAAAGCCACCCGTACAGCGGTGGATCGGGAGAAGGAAGGAATCTTCACCGGGGCCTATGCCATGAATCCGTTTACGCAAGAACGTATCCCGATTTGGGTAGCCAATTTTGTGTTGTATGAATATGGCACGGGAGCCATTATGGCGGTTCCCGCCCATGATCAGCGTGATTTTGAATTTGCCAAGCAATATGACATTCCGATTCGGCTGGTCATTCAAAATCCAGAAGCGACCCTCGTGCCCGATGCGTTGGATGAGGCCTATGTCGAGCAGGAGCAGGCTGGCACATTAGTGAATTCTGACATTTTTACCGGCTTGTCGGTGGCGGCTGCCAAACATGCCATTGGGGAGCATGTCGAAACGCAGGGCTGGGGTACGCGCACGGTAAACTTCCGATTACGAGATTGGGGGATTTCTCGACAACGTTATTGGGGCACACCGATTCCCATGTTGTACTGCGAGTCCTGTGGATTGGTTCCCGTCCCGGAAAATCAATTGCCGGTTTTGCTACCCGAAGATGTTCCGTTTACCGGTAAGGGCGGCTCGCCGCTCAAAGAATCTCCCTCGTTTGCCAAAGCCACATGTCCGACCTGTGGCGGAACGGCGCGTCGCGAAACCGATACGATGGATACTTTCGTAGATTCTTCTTGGTACTTTCTCCGCTACTGCTCCCCGAAAGACATGACTCAACCAGTGAACCCGGAAGCCGCGAAACATTGGATGGCCGTGGATCAATATGTCGGCGGTATTGAACATGCGGTTCTCCATTTACTGTATGCCAGATTTTTTACCAAGGTTTTGCGAGATTTGGGCCTGACGACGGTCGATGAGCCATTTGTGCATTTGCTGACACAAGGGATGGTCACGAAGGAAACGTATTGGTGTGAGGAGCATCGATGGGTGTTGCCTTCCGACACGAAAAAAGAAGAGGGCGAACGTCTGTGCGCACAATGCGGGAAGGTGATCGTCACAGGCCGGACCGAGAAAATGTCGAAGTCCAAAAAGAATATTGCTTCGCCGGAAGATTTGTGTGATCGATATGGGGCCGATACCGCCCGTCTTTTTTCCTTATTTGCAGCCCCTCCGGAAAAAGATTTGGAATGGAGCGATACGGGTGTCGAAGGGTGTTCCCGTTTTCTCAATCGAGTGTGGCGGCTTGTGCATGAACAGTTGCCCGTTATTTGTGAAGCCCATGGCAAGTCAGGGTCGGATCCGTCTGAGCTCCTGACGGGTTTGCAGCGGGTCACCCACCATACGATTCAACGAGTCACCGCAGATCTTGAACGAGATTTTCAATTTAATACCGCGATTGCGGCGCTCATGGAATTTGTCAACCAGCTCTATAAGTTGTTGAAGGATTACCCGGCGGCTGCGTTAACGGTGGATGAGCGTGCTGGTTGGCGGGAGGCTCTCGAGTGTCTACTGCTTCTCTTGGCCCCTTTCGCGCCGCATCTTGCTGAAGAATTGTGGGAAGCGGTGGGGCATACCGCCAGTCTTGTCAGGGAGTCCTGGCCATCGTATAACCCTGAATCGCTGGTGAGCGCGGAATGGACGATTCCAATTCAGGTGAACGGAAAGCTACGGAGTAAAATTTCTGTGTCGGCTGGCTCCAGCAAAGATCACATAATCGCCATAGCCCAGAGCGATACTAAGCTTATAGAATGGTTGCAGGGGAAGACACCGCGCAAAGTTATTTATGTGGAACAAAAATTGGTGAATTTTGTTATTTGATCAATTGCCTATATTGCCTATGTGGATGAAAGGTACCCGCCTCCAAGGGGTTTTGCTATGGTCTGGCCTCATCCTGGCAGTCATGCAGAGCATCGTGGGGTGCGGCTATCAATTCACCGTGGAAGGGCCAGGGCCGAGGATTGGTGGCGGTCATGTGGCAGAGGGTCAACCCGTGCGGCTGGCCATACGCACCTTACAGAACAAGACGTTTGAGCCCAACTTGGAATTCAAGTATACCCGGTATCTTCGACAGGCGTTGCAATCGTCTGGTAGTGCCACCATTGTTGAGGACGACCTCTCGGCTGATTTTATTTTAGATGGGGCTATTGTCTCGGTGACGCTTCCGTCATTGGCCTTTTCTCAAACGCAAACGCAAGAAAGTCGTGTCACCGTGAATGTCATGGTCAAGGTGAAGGATCGAAAAACGGGAAAGGTCCGTTGGTCACAAACAGGAAAAAATTCTGCAGAATTTTTTGTCGGAGCAAGTTCCACTGCGGGTGGAGGAGCCAGTGG
>JAOUNC010000355.1 GCA_029881175.1 Nitrospirota bacterium
TTGTTCTTTGGCAAGATGACCCCGGACAAAACAGACATTCTCCTGTTCGCCGTCAACATGGACCCCTATCAAACACAGGAAGCCCGTCTCACCATTCCGCTAGAAGAATTCGACATTGCTGACACGGCCACCTATCAACTATATGAACTCATTCAAGGCTACCATCACGACGTGGTTGGCCGGGAATACATCATCCGCCTGGACCCCAACCATGAACCAGCCGCCATGTTCTGCCTCACGTCTCACAAGGCGTAACATGTTTCGGTGTACCATATGCACATACGGACTAACTGAACCGTCGGCTCATCGTGTTGGCGACAAGTGGGGAAAGACCAGGATCTTTTGTGAAAAAAAGGGAAAGGGCCTTATATGTCGTGGACGGTCTACATCTTGGAATGCGCCGATTCAAGTTTGTACACAGGAATCACGAGGAATCTTCCACGTCGTCTTGAGGAGCATTCGAAAGGGAAGGGTGCCAAATATACCAAACACCGAGGGCCGTTTAAAGTTGTCTTCACAGAAGGCCAGGACACGAGGGGCCAGGCACTGAAAAGAGAAGCGACGATTAAATCCATGAAGCGAGAAGACAAATTAGGCTTAATCGGAGCTCCCTAAAAAGATGAGCGGAACGACAACGCTTCACAAATCTTTTAAAGCCCAAGAAAGATCCCCTTTCTTAACTTCGAACATCATGAGCGTCACGAGTTAACTGACGTCGTTATTCTTCTTCGCCCCTATCAGCACGCATCCTCCAAAAGCATCAACCGCCGTAGACTCTATCCCTACCGGGAAGATCGCCTCCTGCCCCCGATCAAAAATGCTTGGGTCATCTGAAAAGTAGCGAAAAAAGTTTGTCTGTACACCCACCCCGTCCGACAACAGGCTTGGCTCAAAAATCCGGAATCCAAACAGAAAAATTCACCATCGCCTATTCATGAAGGATATCGTGGTGCTCATCATTTTAGAATACGGATGCCCCTACTTTTCCGAATGAATGTTTTTGCGCGAGCTCATGAGAGGTTATACTCTTTCAATTAGGCACAAAGCCCAAGAAGCGGCACACCCTATCCAACTACGCACAAGATGATTGGTGGACAGGTTTTCAGGAATAATCAAAGTGAGAGGATTTTCGGGAATATTTTTTATCAATGGAAATCCAGGCCCCAAGACGCCAGATTCATAAGATCGTCGACTGGCCACGATTGATACTTCCACAATAGAACAGTACTCAATCGAAGAATTTTCTGTTAGAGCCCCAAAAATTATCAATAAAGGAGCACAGGAATGGACTTTTCACAAGTGGTAACCACGTTGGACCATTTTTTCACGTATCCAATATTCACCATTAATCAAACCCCGATTACGTTGTCGTCTTTAACGTTTTTCGTGTTCATCATGTGTATGTTTTGGATCATGAATACGATCCTCAGACGGTTTCTCCGCAACCAACTTCAGCAACGCTCAAAGATGCCCGTGGCAACCCAATACACCGTCACCCGAATCATTCAATATGTGCTCCTTTTTGTAGGAACGATCATTGCTTTCCAGGTCATCGGCGTTGATCTTAGCGGGTTGGCGGTGATTTTTGGCTTTCTCTCCGTCGGGATCGGGTTCGGCCTACAAAATCTCACGTCCAATTTCATTGCCGGACTCATGTTGTTATTTGAACAACACATCAAAGTAGGAGACCGCATCACGGTGGGAGATACGGAAGGCGATGTCACCGAAATCAATATTCGATCTACCACCATTCGCTCACTCAACAATATTGCCATTGTCGTTCCCAATTCAGAATTCATCTCCTCCACAGTCACCAATTGGTCTCATGGCGATCCCAAAACACGGCTCGAAATTGAGGTTGGCGTCTCGTATAGCTCTGATTTGGATACCGTCATGCATTCACTCTTGGAAGCCGCAAAAGAACACCCCTTAATCTTGTCTCATCCAGAACCCAAAGCTTGGCTGATGAGTTTCGGAGACTCCGCCTGGAACATGCGTCTTTTAGCCTGGGTGGGAGATCCGCAAGGCCGCCGGCAGATCCAATCCGAAATCAACTGCGCCATCGTGAAAAAATTCAGACAAAATGGGGTTGAAATTCCTTTCCCTCAACGCGACCTTCATGTTCGAAGCCCTTTGCCACTCCCCCTTTCTTCTGTCACGACTTAGAATTGATTCAGAAGGCTTTAAAAAGGGAAAATACCTGAATGAGGAAGAAGAACCCCACAGGATATAGGACTTCGCATAAGAAAACACACCTCCTCGTGATGATCTGTTGCATTCTCCTGTATCTTATCCCTTTTTCTCGGGCATTTGGGAATGAACCCCTTGCGCTGACCCACGAATTGCAAGAGCCGTTTCTTGGCGATCTTCCGGCAATGAAAGCCCGGCATGTGATTCGAGCATTAGTCACTTATAGCCAGACAAATTTTTTCATCGTCAAAGGTCAACCGTATGGTTTCGAATATGACCTTCTCCAAGCCTATGCGAAATGGTTGAACCGGGACATCAAAAAAGGCCAACTCAGAACACGATTGGTTTTTATCCCGGTTCCTTTCAACCGCCTGTTACCAGATTTGGTCAATGGGAAAGGAGATATCGCGGCAAGTGGTTTAACCATCACCTCAGAACGGTTGAAGAACGTGAGATTTACCACACCATATGTCCCGAATGTAGAAGAAATCATTGTGACCAGAAAAAATTTACAAGGATTGAATGCTCTTGAAGACCTTCAGGGAAAGTCACTCTTCATGGCGAAGGGCACCAGCTATGGGTCCCACCTGCAAACCCTTAACCAACAATTTCAGCAAAAAAGCATGAAATTGATTCATATCAAAACTCCTGGCGCACATCTCACCACTGAAGACCTCCTGGAACTCACGAACAGTGGGGTCATTGATCACATGGTGGCAGATAAACATCTCGCCGAATTGTGGTCTTCCCCCCTCCCGCATATTCAATTACGACCAGACCTGCCAATCCATAAGGGAGGGAAAATTGCCTGGGCCACCCGGCCTCACAATCCTCAATTACGGAAAAGTCTGAATGCTTTCTTGAAAACACATAAGAAAGGCACTCTGCTGGGAAATATTTTGTTTAAACGGTATTACCAAAATGTCGAATGGATTACGAATCCATTGAGTGGGACAGAGAAACGCAAGTTAGCCACGTACGCGAGTCTTTTCAAGAAATACGGAAAGGCATATCAATTTGACTGGAAACTTTTAGCCGCACAGGCCTATCAGGAATCTCGCTTAGATCAAACAAAAAAAAGCCCTCGTGGGGCCCTTGGTCTCATGCAAATCCTGCCCTCTACCGCATATAATCCTCCCGTTAAGATTAAAAATATTCACCAACCTGAAAATAATGTCCATGCCGGGGTGAAATATTTAGCCCATTTACGAGATCGCTATTTCTCCCATAAGCAGTATCCACCTCGGGAACAAATCAACTTTGCCTTAGCCGCCTATAATGCTGGGCCCACGAAATTGAAATCACTCCAACAACATGCAAAAAAAATGGGGCTCAACCCCTATGTCTGGTTTTCGAACATGGAACAAATTGCTCTCCGTCACATAGGCAGAGAACCTGTTCGCTATGTGGCAAATATTCATAAATATTATTTAGCCTATCGCCAAAGCGAAAAAACC
>JAOUNC010000356.1 GCA_029881175.1 Nitrospirota bacterium
ACGCGATGATGCGCCATGCGATGTTCATAGACGAATCTCATCCAAAATCATTTCTGCCGCACGTTGTGAGGCTCCAGGACTCCCTAAGGATTGACGAATTATTTGAAAAACTTCCTGCATCATACGTTGTCGTTCAGGATTTTCTAAAATTTGTCGTACCTCATACACGATATTTTCTTCAGTCATTCGATCCTGGAGCAGTTCGGGGACCACCCCTTGATCGGCCAAGATATTCACAAGCCCGACATAGGGAATTGTAACCAGCCGTTTCGCAATTTGATAGGTAAGCGGGGAGGTGCGATACACAATCACCATCGGCGTCCCGATTAACGCCGCCTGAAGCGTGGCGGTCCCTGAGGCAATCAGCAACAAATCCGATGCGGCAATCACCGCATTGGGCTTCCCTTTGATGACTCGCACAAAATCGGACTTCGAAAGAATGTGCTTGAGCAAGGCATCAGAAACTGAATCAGCCTGAGCCAGAACCACCTGAATGTTTGGGGTTTGCTTACGTAACTCCTGAACAGCGCCTAATAACGTTGGCAGAATATCCCGCACTTCTTGTTCCCGACTTCCAGGGAGCAGTCCTAGCACCACACCATCGGGATTGAGTCCCAAGCCTGCACGCTCTTGGATTTTATCATAGGCAGAGGCCAGATCATCTAAGAGTGGATGTCCCACAAAACGGCACACAAGCCCCGCCTTTCTGAAAAAATTTTCTTCAAAAGGAAGAATGGCGAGCACCAGCTTCACCGTTCTTCGCATGAGGGACAAGCGCCGCTTTCCCCATGCCCACACTTGAGGGGCAATATAATAGATGATGGGCGGTGACGTGCCAGCCACCGCTTTGGCGAGGCGGAGATTCAAGCCTGGACTATCAATGAGAACGATGGCATCCAAAGGTTCACGACGAATATATTTGGTCAGCGTCCGAAGGGTTTTCCACCCTTTGACCAATTGCCGGATACCAGGCACTCCCATCGCATCTACTCGATCGACATGGGGCAAAAGTCTCACGCCAGCCTCCAACATCTTCTGACCCCCCACACCGATCAACTCCGCACCGGGATGGAGTTGACGAAGAGCTCGAGCTAAATTCGCCCCATGCAGATCCCCGGAAGCTTCGCCTGTGACTAGTAGAATTTTTGGCACAAAGACTAGAGTTGGCAACCGGCCGTTCCCACGAAGGGCAGAGCCATTAGGAGGAACGAGAAGGCATATGTTGTTGAATGAGGGAGACCACTTGCGTCGCCACTCGTAAGGCTTCAACACCTTCCTCTCCAGATACCCCCAGATGAAGATGCGAACCCGAAACAGTTTGAATAAAACATTCCAATTCACGCGTCAAAGAATCACCGTCCTCCCTCTTAATATGCTGGTAATCAACATCAATCGGGTCACCATCGCCTCCTTTACGCGTATGAATCACCGCCTCTTTCACACCAAAATCAACCGAAATATAGCGATTGGGTTGATACAGCCGAATTTTCCTCAGACGCCCCGTTGAAATCCGACTCGCCGTCAAATTGGCTAAGC
This sequence comes from Nitrospirota bacterium, assembly GCA_029881175.1. Taxonomy (GTDB): domain Bacteria; phylum Nitrospirota; class Nitrospiria; order Nitrospirales; family UBA8639; genus Nitrospira_E. The sequence continues at coordinate 1,537 of JAOUNC010000356.1, forward strand.
ACCCTGATTCAAAGAGAATACGCACATTCGCAATATCCGGGTGAACCGTAAAGACTGGCAATCCTCTGGCTTCGACCTCCTGGATAGGGCCGAGCCCTAACGACAACAAGAGGTCAATGTCATGAATCATGAGATCACGGACCACATCCACATCAGTGCCGCGTGGCTGAAAAGGACTCAACCGATGACATTCAATGAAACCAGGGTTTTGGATGAGAGGGCGCACACATTCAACAATCGGATTAAACCGCTCAATGTGACCGACATGCAGAATTTTCCCCATGGACTGCGCCAGCTTCACCAATTCTTCACCTTCCCACACATGGCTGGTGATCGGCTTTTCAACCAACACATGGCAGCCATGCGTTAAGCAGGACGTGACCACAGAATAATGGGCTGAAGTTGGAACGGCCACACTGACGGCATCGACTAGGGGAAGAAGATCCGCAAGATTCTCAAAGTACGGAACCCCCAAATCATGTCCAATCATCGTGCCTGCTGAGAGATTGGTATCGACAATCCCCACCAGAGACACCCCTGACAGCGCATGATACAGGCGCGCATGATGTCGTCCCAGATGACCAACACCAATCACACCCACTCGGAGAGACTCTGTCATGCGAATATATTCATGGGAAGTAAATGAAAGGTCATGGGCCGACAGACCCCAACGATTGTTGGCGAATAGACGATCTGAGGAGAATTACAAAAATTAGATCCGCTTACTGGATGGCGGCAAAACCGGACCCAGTTTTCCCAACAATACTCACACCAGCCGCCTTGGCTAAAGCAAAGACTTCTTCACGGTCAAGAATCACGGTCCGCCCTGCTTCAATTGCCAACACGGTGGCTTGAACAGCCACCATCGTGCGAATCGTTTGAGGCCCAATAGCGGGTAAGTCAAACCGCAAATCTTGATGGGGCTTGGTACGCTTGACCACCACGGCACCCTTTCCAGCAAGCTTGCCGCCTCGAGTAATGGCCTCATCCGTGCCTTCGACCGCTTCGACCGAGACTATGACTCGATTTTTCACCACCACACATTGCCCGATGTCTAACGTCCCCAAGGTTTCAAGCGTCTCCCACCCAAACTGAATATCTTCCTCTTCTTTATGGGTCGGCTTCCTGGAAGTCAAGAATCCTTGCTCAGCCAAAATACCTTGAAGCCCGAACGTGGACTCCCGAATCTCAATCCCTTCCCGCTCCAGTTCTCCAGCAACAGCACGAAGGATGGCGTCGTCTTTCCAATGTTTCAAGCGGCTAAAAAGAGCCAGGGTACGAAGATCCGGGCGAAGCGTGGTAAAGACATTCGTCTTTTTGATCCCACCTAACATGACCGCTTGACGAACACCGTCCTGTTTTAACGCCGTCAGCGCTTTACTGAACTGCCCTATTTTCACCCAATGCATGTGCTCAACATGGGATTCCAGCTCTGGGAGAGTCATGCCCACATGGGCAATAGCCGAAACCCTAAACCCCAATCGACGGACATTTTCCGCAAAAATGATCGGAAAACGCCCATCTCCGGCAATCAACCCAATACATGTTCCATCCTCAGATGGGACCACAACCGGCTCGCATCACATCAGCCCATGTACTATTCTTCATCATCATCTAATTCTCGAGAAGACACTTGGCAAATGCCTCGACTCGTACTTTCAAGGAAGGTGAGCAAGCTTAAGACTTCCGTACTGTCCCCATATTCATTTCTTGCTAATTTAATCGCCTCCTGAAGACGATGCCCTTGACGAAACAGGAGTTCAAAGGCTGCTTTCAGCGTCGCCATTTGTACAGCAGAAAATCCATGGCGTCGTAAGGCAATCGTATTCAGCCCAAACATTTGCGCCCGATACCCCCCAGCGGCCCGAACAAATGGAGGGACATCACGACCCAACGCCGAGCAGCCTCCAACCATGGCATATTCACCAATTCTGACATATTGATGGACCCCCACAAGTCCACCGATTACCACAGAATTTCCTACGAAGACATGACCGGCTAAATTTGCGGCATTCGCCATCACAATATGATTGCCCAATTCACAGTCATGCGCAACGTGGGTATAGGCCATCAGAAAATATGATGCCCAATCCTC
>JAOUNC010000357.1 GCA_029881175.1 Nitrospirota bacterium
TCTTCTTTCATAGTGACGCCTTCACTGATGTCTCCCAAAGCGACTCGTCCGCCAACTTCCGTCAAAATGGTCAGTGAATAGGGATCCCACTCCACAAACTTTTGGCCTATTTCTACTTTTCCGCCATCTGCTACTTTAATTTTGGCACCATAGACCAAGGAGTATTTTTCACGCTCCCTCCCAGTGTCATCACAAACGGCAATCTTGGCATTCCTGACCATGACCACCCAATCGCCCTGTTGAGTTTTAACCGCCATATTAGGGTTATGAAAATCCGCATTTTTCTTTGCATCAAAATTCAAAAACTTTACGACTCCCTCATGCTTTGATTCCAAAACCGTCTGCTCGACAACCTTACTGGCTGTTCCACCAATATGGAAGGTTCTCATTGTCAACTGTGTCCCAGGCTCACCAATTGATTGCGCAGCAATAACTCCAACAGGCTCACCCTTCTCCACAAGGCGGCCACGGGCCAAATCTCTTCCATAACATTTTATGCACACACCCCAACGCGACTGACAAGTCAATACCGATCGAATTTTCACACGATCAACTCCCGCTTCCACTATCGCCTGGCACAATTCTTCATTAAGTTCCTCATTCGCCTTGACAATAATTTCCTGAGTGACAGGATCATGCACATCTTCGGAAGTCAAACGGCCCAAAATTCGCTCATCTAACGACTGAATAACTTCTCCCCCTTCAACCAATGCCGACACGATAATGCCATCGGACGTCTGACAATCCAATTCGCTTACAATCACGTCTTGAGCAATATCCACTAACCGTCTGGTTAAATAACCAGAATTGGCGGTCTTCAAGGCAGTATCAGCCAACCCCTTACGGGCGCCATGGGTCGAAATAAAATACTGCAAAACGGTGAGGCCTTCACGAAAATTTGCGGTAATTGGGGTTTCAATGATCTCACCTGACGGCTTAGCCATCAAACCACGCATTCCACCTAACTGGCGAATCTGCTGAGAGCTCCCCCGGGCACCAGAATCAGCCATCATGAAAATGGGGTTAAGACCCTCAGTCTCGCCTCTGCCACCACCCTGGCTGATTTCCTTCATCATCTCTATGGCCACCTGTTCACTGACATGGGCCCAAATATCGATTACCTTGTTATACCGCTCACCATTGGTAATCAAGCCTTCGCTGTATTGCGACTGAACCTGACTAACCTCACCTTGCGCCCGGTTAATTAACTCAACTTTCCGAGATGGAATATGCATGTTATCGATACAAATTGACACTCCAGCTTTCGTAGCATAAGAAAAGCCTAAATCCTTCAAGCGATCCAACATCACCACAACCTCATGAAGGCCGGCCATTCTATACACTTTATCCACTAGCTTGGTGATCTCTTTTTTCGTCATTAACTGATTCACGTGTGAGAAGGCCATGCTCGCCGGCAAGATCTCTGATAAAATAACTCGCCCAGCCGTAGTCTCAATCAACTCATCATTAATACGGACTTTTATTTTAGCTTGCTCGTCCACTTCCCGTGAGTCGTAGGCCATGCGAACTTCTTCAGTTGACGAGAAAATTTTTCCTTCTCCCCGCGCCCCATCTCGATGATTGGTTAACCAGTAACACCCGAGCACCATATCCTGTGATGGAACTGACAACGGTCTCCCATTCGCCGGCGAAAGGACATTATTGGCGGCCATCATCAAAACGCGGCATTCAATCTGTGCCTCAACCGAGAGTGGAACGTGCACCGCCATTTGATCCCCGTCGAAGTCCGCGTTAAAAGCCGCACAAACTAGCGGGTGAAGACGAATCGCCTTGCCTTCCACTAAAATTGGGTCAAAGGCTTGGATGCCCAATCTGTGAAGAGTTGGCGCTCGGTTCAGCATAACCGGATGTTCACGAATGACCTCATCAAGGACATCCCAGACCTCAGGGCGCTCCTTTTCAACCAGCCTCTTAGCACTCTTAATGGTTGTAGCGGCTCCGCGCTCTTCTAATTTATGGAAAATAAAAGGCTTAAAGAGTTCCAGCGCCATTTTCTTAGGCAACCCACATTGATTCAATCGCAGTTCCGGTCCAACAACAATTACTGAACGTCCAGAATAATCAACACGTTTACCCAAAAGATTTTGCCGGAATCGGCCCTGCTTCCCCTTTAGCATATCGCTGAGGGATTTCAATGGTCGCTTATTCGCCCCTCGAATGACGCGGCCACGACGGCCATTATCGAATAACGCATCCACGGCTTCCTGGAGCATTCGCATTTCATTACGAATAATCACTCCTGGGGCCTTTAGCTCAACTAACCGCTTCAAACGATTATTTCGATTGATGACGCGCCGGTACAAATCATTCAAATCAGAAGTGGCAAAACGACCACCATCCAGAGGGACAAGTGGACGCAATTCTGGGGGCAACACAGGAATGGCATCCATGATCATCCATTCCGGATTGTTCCCAGACTTATGAAAGGCTTCAATCACCTTTAACCGCTTGGTCAGTTTTTTCCCGACAGCAACCGAAGTGGTGCTCCTGATTTTATCGTGGCGCTCATCCCACAAACCCTCAATATCAACTTTCCGTAATAATTCACGAATTGCCTCAGCCCCAATACCAACCTTAAAGGAATTGGCCCCATGCTCTTCCACGCATTCCCGATAACGTTCTTCAGTCAATAGCTCACGATCCTTGAGGCCCGTGTTACCAGGATCCAATACGACGTAAGCTTCAAAATAGAGAATTTTCTCCAATTGCTTGAGGCTCATATCCAGAAGAATCCCAATGCGACTTGGCACTCCCTTCAAAAACCAGATATGCGCAACCGGTGCAGCTAATTCTATGTGCCCCATGCGTTCACGACGCACTTTTGATTGAATGACCTCAACCCCGCATTTGTCGCACACGATTCCGCGGTGCTTCATTCGCTTATATTTTCCGCAATTGCATTCCCAGTCTTTGGTCGGCCCGAAAATTTTTGCGCAAAAGAGTCCATCACGCTCCGGCTTAAATGATCGATAATTAATAGTCTCCGGCTTTTTGACTTCACCATAAGACCATGACCGGATCTTTTCAGGTGAGGCAATACGAATTCGCATGGCGTCAAACGAGACAGCATCTCTAGGCTTTTCAAAGAGCGAATGAATACTTTCCAAGTGCAGTCCTCCGATTATAAGGAATGGTGAATGGTCGTGATTAACCTGGGCGCCTATTCGGCAGATTTAATCAATTCCACATCCAATCCCAAGCTTTGCAACTCTTTCACTAACACATTAAACGACTCAGGCAAACCGGGTTCGAGGAAATTCTCGCCCTTCACGATAGCTTCGTACATACGAGAACGACCAGGTACGTCATCAGACTTCACAGTGAGAAACTCTTGTAAGGTCGATGCCGCACCGTAGGCCTGCAGCGCCCACACCTCCATTTCACCCAAGCGCTGTCCACCGAACTGCGCTTTCCCCCCAAGAGGCTGTTGAGTGACTAATGAGTAAGGACCAATCGAGCGGGCATGAATCTTATCGTCCACAAGATGATGCAGTTTCAACATATACATATACCCTACCGTGACCGGACTTCTGAACGGCTCACCCGTTCGACCATCAAAAACCACTGACTGGCCAGATTCCGGCAAATTCGCCTTAGCCAACAATGCT
>JAOUNC010000358.1 GCA_029881175.1 Nitrospirota bacterium
GTGGCCATGTCTTCATCGTGGACAGCGGCAATATGCGGGTTCAAGAGTTTATGCCGGCGGAAGAAGCTGAAGATCATTTCCTGGAAGAAGAATCAATGGCATTCATTCCTGAGGCCGCAGAATAGCTCGCCTGCGCAAAGCACACAGCTTCACAGAATTCACGTAATCCTGAAGGAATTGTCGGGCTTGGGTCTTCCTCTACAATTGGCCCAAGCCCGAAGACATCATAGACATTCCCCACGGTAACAGCTTAACGAAGTCACCTTGGTGACCATCTAGATTTTTCATTCTCTCAATTGGCAATAGCGGGTGTAAAACTGCAGATTGACTGCACCTATTGATAAATTTATGATGATGAAAATTTCCGTAATTGAGGAACGCACGTTTCCCCTCTTTGATTTCCTTCACATGACCAAAAGGCATTAATTTATGTGGGATCAACAATTACGAATCGGACTCACATTTGATGACGTGGTCTTACTACCACGCCGATCAAATATTGTCCCCACCGATGTTGAAACCTCGACACAACTTACGCGAAATCTTCGCATCAATATTCCTCTCATCAGTGCGGCCATGGATACCGTGACCGAAGGACGTTTGGCCATCGCCCTAGCCCGCGAAGGGGGAATAGGCATTATACATCGGGCCCTTCCGCCAGATTTCCAAGCAGCGGAAGTGGACAAGGTCAAAAAATCTGAGAGTGGCATGATTCTCTCCCCCATTACCATCTCACCCGACCATACTATCCGCGATGCCCACCACCTTATGGAGACCTATCGCATCTCAGGTATCCCTGTGACTCAGGATAAAAAATTGGTCGGGATTTTAACCAACCGAGATCTCCGGTTTGAAAACCGAATGGACCTCAAGGTTGGTCAGGCCATGACCAAAGACAAACTTGTGACAGCCCCAGAGGGAACCAGCCTTGAAAAGGCTCAGGCAATACTCCATGAACATCGCATTGAAAAATTACTCGTGGTCAATGATCAATTTGAATTAAAAGGCTTGATCACGATTAAAGATATCCAGAAAAGGATTAAATATCCATTTGCCTGCAAAGATGAGCATGGGCGGCTTCGGGTAGGCGCGGCCGTCGGAGTCGGAGCTGACGTAGAAGACCGGTTAGAGCGGCTCACGAAAGCCGGGATAGATGTGCTCGTCGTTGACACCGCACATGGCCATTCTCAGAGCGTCATCGATAAAGTCAAATCCATCAAAAAGCAATATCCCAACCTCGAATTGATAGCAGGCAATGTGGCAACCGCAGATGCGACACAAGACCTGATTGAGGCTGGAGCGGATGCCATTAAAGTTGGGGTTGGTCCCGGGTCTATTTGTACCACACGGATCGTCTCAGGAGCCGGCGTTCCACAACTCACGGCCGTGGCGGATTGTGCGACGGTGGCCCAGAAGCACCAGGTCCCCCTTATCGCCGATGGCGGAATCAAATATTCCGGCGACCTCACGAAGGCTTTAGCGGCAGGAGCGTCATCCGTGATGATTGGCTCGTTATTTGCCGGAACCGAAGAATCTCCTGGCGAAACCGTTTTGTACCAGGGGCGAACCTACAAAGAATATCGCGGCATGGGCTCACTCGGCGCCATGGAGCGTGGTGGCAAAGATCGCTATTTGCAAGAAGGGCGTGAGACTTCAAAGCTCGTACCGGAAGGTATTGAAGCTCGAGTCCCATACAAAGGGAATTTGTCGGTCTTGGTCTATCAAATGGTCGGAGGGCTCAAAGCCGGCATGGGCTATTGTGGGTGCCGTACCATTCCCGAATTGCAACGTGAAGCCCGCTTTCTACAACTCACGGCAGCAGGCCTTCGAGAGGCTCATGTCCATGATGTATTTATTACGAAGGAGGCCCCGAATTATCGGGCCGAGTAAGACGCGGTTTCCCCTCAAAGGCGCTTAGATCTTCTAGACAGAATTTTCCCCATGCACATACACCCTGATACGATTGTCATCCTTGATTTTGGATCCCAATATACCCAACTGATTGCCAGACGGATTCGAGAGATCCAGGTCTTTTCGGTCATACTCCCGGCCCAATCCTCATTACAACAGATCCTCAAGCATCAACCAAAAGGCTTAATTTTCTCTGGCGGACCAGCCAGCGTCACACAAGCCCATGCTCCCAAGCTAGACAGTCAAATCTTCCAGCTCGGGATTCCTATTCTGGGGATCTGCTACGGCATGCAACTCATTGCGCATCACTGGGGAGGAACCGTCAACCCCACACCCAAGCGAGAATTTGGCCGAGCCACTTTGCAGATCGATGACACACAAGACTTATTTCATGGCATCGACACCACCAAACCCCTTCCCGTATGGATGTCCCATGGAGATTCAGTCGAACAACTTCCTCCGGGATTTCACATGATCGCCCATACTGCGCATGCCCCCATCGCCGCCATGAAAAAGACGGAGGGTGCAGAGCAATTGTTCGGCATACAATTCCACCCGGAAGTGGCGCATACGCAACAAGGCACCACGATTCTCAAAAACTTTGCCCGTCATATTTGCCAATGCCAACCTACATGGACGATGGGTTCCTTCATTGAACAGGCCGTGAAGGACATCCGCCAGATGGTCGGCCAAGGAAAGGTCATCTGCGCACTGAGCGGTGGCGTCGATTCAGCCGTGGCGGCAGTGCTGGTCCACCAAGCCATTGGGAGTCAACTCACCTGTCTGTTCATCGATAATGGGCTCATGCGAAAGGACGAAGTCACCCAATTACAAACCACATTTGAATCGTCCTATCACATGCCGGTCAGGATTGCCGATCATCGCTCAACATTCCTCAGCGCCCTCGGACGCACGATCAACCCGGAACGCAAGCGAAAAATCATTGGCCGTCAATTCATCAAAGTATTCGAACATGAAGCCAGGGCCATGGGCACCGTCAATTTCCTCGTCCAAGGGACCTTGTACCCTGATGTCATCGAAAGTCTCAGTGTGAACGGCCCATCGGCCACCATCAAAACTCACCATAATGTGGGCGGGCTTCCCAAGCGAATGAAATTCACACTCATAGAACCCTTTCGCGAATTATTTAAAGATGAAGTCAGGAAATTGGGATTGGAACTTGGATTACCCGAACCCATCGTCTGGCGACAACCGTTTCCCGGGCCAGGCCTCGCCATTCGCATTCTGGGTGCCGTAACAGCTGAACGGTTAACCATCCTTCGAGACGCTGATGCCATCGTGCGGGAAGAAATCGCACAAGCCGGCTTAGATCGAAGTATTTGGCAATACTTTGCCGTGTTGTTGCCCATCCAAACAGTCGGAGTTATGGGCGATCAACGCACCTATGAATCTGTCATAGCCATACGGGCCGTCACTAGCACAGATGGCATGACCGCTGACTGGGCAGAAATCCCTCCAGCCGTATTAGGGAAAATGTCGAATCGAATTATCAATGAAGTTCACGGCGTGAACCGCGTGGTCTACGATATTAGCTCAAAACCACCCGCAACAATTGAGTGGGAATAATCATGACGACCGAGACAAAAATGGTCCGCTTACAAAAGATTATTGCGGGATCCGGCATCACGTCCAGAAGAAAAGCGGAAGAATATATCAGGACAGGACTCGTCACCGTGAACGGTGAAACGGTCATGA
>JAOUNC010000359.1 GCA_029881175.1 Nitrospirota bacterium
TTCTTCGAGCAGGAACGAGAGCGCCATGAAATGATCAAAATTCTTTTCCCCTTCCTCAAACTCAACCAGCAGGTCGATATCGCTCGTCGAAGTCCCTTGGTTGCGAACAAACGAACCAAACAGTCCCAATCTCTTCACTCCGAGTGCCAGAATCTGCGCGCTGTTTTGTTGGATGCGTTGTAGGATGTCCTGCTTCGATTCGATTTGCGTATGCATCGTGAAATCCCAGTCTTATACGGGAGTTAAAACGAGGAGACACTCTCGCATGATGTGAACAGTGCTGGGATTGAAGTGTATCAAAGATATGTAGGAGTGGGAACCCGGTTCCTCATTATTAAAAGAGTTTTTAAATCTTGTTATTCCCCTTAGCTTGCGGCAGGGATCATTTATTAAATGCGCATCTGTTCGTTAGGTGGGAGGGGAATATAATGACAATTTTGGCATTCGTTGAAAGTCGGAATCCAAGGTATAGACTTGGCAATCATATTCTTGGGCCAGAGCGGCCACAATCAAATCTGGGATGCCAACAGTGATTCCTTCCTCCCGTAGTGCGGCACCCATTTCTCCTGTTAAGAGCCAGCTATGCGGCGTTATTTCCAGATAGGGTAAGGCAATTAACGTCTCCTGCAGTTCCTGACGGTCTTGGTTGGATTTTGTGCCCTGAATCAATTCGCTCAGGACAACTCCGAGCAATATCACTCGATCTTCATCAAGAAGATGGGTGACGGAAGATTTCTCTGGAGAATGCCCGGATTTGAAAAAGGCAATCCACACCGATGTATCAATGATGACCATGCTTAGGTGCGTCGCGGCTTCGTGCGACGGAGTTCGGCGGCTCGAAGGGTTGGCCTCACATAGGTTAATGGAATGGTTCCTGACAGAGCCTTGAGTCGTTCAATCTTTTTTCGACGAATGAGATCCGTCATGGCCAAATGAATGGCTTCAGTTTTTGTTTTGGCCTTGGTGGCTTTCATCAATTCAAAGACCAGCGTTTCATCCAAATCTAATGTGGTTCGCATGACCTCCCTCCTTATGCATAAATTATATGCATAAACTCGTGAGGCGTCAAAGGAGCTGATCTCAAAAGACCTCTCCCATTATGATCATGCTGGTCCATAGGTCAGGAACGTTGAGCTTTCGACCCATCACCCCGGCTACCGTCCTCCCACACATCGAACATGGGGCTGTTGAAAAAAGCCGCCAGCGGCGTTCTCGCCAGTTTTCCGTGCTCACGTACTGGAAGTACGCTCCACGCGCAAAACCGGCTGCGGCCTTGCTGGACGAACTTTTTTGAACCGCCCCGAGGCCTCTGAGATTCAACCTGCCTGTGGGCCAATATGCCCTTGGAAATTATTATTATTCAACACCCCCAACATACCCATCTTAAAAAAGTCCCCGACCAATACATCTCCTGAAAACAAGGTCGGCGACAATTAGCTAGTCAATCATGGTCTTAATTCCCGTAGTGGTAAAAGACAGCCATCTTTAATCTTGCATACTATGGACCAAAAATTCCATGAGTCTCTAGTTCTATGGAGGGATTCCATACCCAAACCTCAATTTGCTATGGTTCCACGCAAATAGGAGGAACTGTTATGAATCAAAAGAAACAACATCTGCTTTTACGTGGCATTTCAATGAGTCTGTTCAGTCTCTTATGGATTCTTGCAAGTCCCACATGGGCTCACGAACCCCATGCGTGCCAGCCAGATTTTCCCGATGCGCCAATTCTGAATGGGCACCTTGAACAGGATGACATCGGCCAAGGACGTGTTTCGTTTTCCCGTCTCTTTGAGAGAGGGAGGCAGTTATTTTCCGCTCAATTTAATACCTGTGATGGCCAGGGACGACCCGCCACCACAGGTGCTGGCGATAAACGTATTCCCGATGAACCGGCTCGTATTCGCACCTCCTCCCCGGATTCGGATTCCTGTGCCGGTTGTCATAACCAACCAAGGCCTGGGGGAAGTGGGGATTTCGTCGCCAATGTCTTTGTCTTGGCGCAGGCATTGGATCCTGTGACCTTCTCGGTTTCCCCTGAATTTAGTAATGAGCGGAATACCTTGGGGATGAATGGTGCCGGGGCCATCGAGATGTTGGCGAGGGAGATGACTGCAGACTTACAAGCCCAGGCTCAGGCTTTGCCTGATGGCACGCATACGCTTTTGACCAAAGGTATCGCCTTTGAAATCACAAAGTCCGGCGGGGCCGTGGTCAGCAGTAAAGGGGTTGATACCGATCTGATCATTAAGCCGTTTCATCAGGCGGGCGTGGTCCGTTCGATTCGAGAATTTACGGTGAATGCCATGAATCATCATCATGGCATGCAAGCCGAGGAGCGTTTCGATTTAAATCCTGCGAAAGGCATGGAGTCAGATTATGATGAGGATGGCGTGCCTCGAGAATTAACGATTGGCGATATGACGGCGGCCACCATTTTTCAGGCCGGGTTGGGAATTCCAGGCCGCATTATGCCTGTCCAGCACCAGGACAAAAAATTGGTCAAAAATGGGGAAGAACTGTTTGGTGGAATAGGTTGCGTCTCCTGCCATTCGCCGAAGTTAATTTTAAATAGCAGGAATTTTGTTGAACCCAATCCGTTGAACCCGCCTGGAACATTCAATGATTCTCAAGCCCCCTTCGTGTTTGATATGACCCTACAGGGTGAAGGCCCCTACCTGGAAAAAGACCGACAGGGAACAGCCATTGTCAGAGCCTATACGGACTTGAAGCGGCACAATCTGTGCGATGCCGAGATCAGATTTTTTTGCAATGAACAGCTGGCACAAGGCCGGCCCGCACAAGATGGCCGGCCGGGTGAGGAATTTTTCATCACGCGTAAACTGTGGGATGTGGGGAATTCAGCTCCTTACGGCCATCGAGGAGATCTCACCACCATCACGGAAGCCATCCTGGCCCATGGTGGGGAAGGTCGGGCCACGCGGGATGCTTTTGTGGCACTAGACCACAACGATCAACGGGCGGTGGTCGCCTTTCTCAAAACCCTGCAGGTGTTGCCGGCAGGGTCTCCTGCCATCGTGGTTGCCCCGGCTTTACAGGGGCATGCCCACGATTAATAGATTGATGCGTCCACCCCGACTGATACAAGTCGGGGTGGCTTTCCCTCGCCCAGCAATCCTTTCCCTGTATTTCATCCGTATAGCTTTTTAACTTTCAACTTAACGAAACCCAGTTTAAGAGAAAAAAGTTGTTTATAGATGTGTCATGAGCCATTGTGAGATATTTTCTTCTGAAGCCTTTTCCGCCTGTATGGTCACTCTATTGGATTGGTCCATTTGAGCATAGGCGGCTCTGGCCAGATAGTGCGTCTCTTCAAGTTGCGCAGGCGTTGCTAAACGATTGCATCCATCTACTAAACATTCCATCCAAAGGGGGCGGGGGGCTAACGCTGCGGCAATATCCGGCAGATCGGCTATTTTTAACAAGCCTCGAATAATCGAGTCCGCTGGCTGATAGACAAATGGATCTTCCAGTAATGCCGCATAACTTAGAAGACTTCCATGTACATACACGGCTTGCATGAGTGGTTCGTACAGAGCTGCCAGGAGAGCGGCCACTCCACCTAACGGTTCACCTCGCTCTGGATATGGAGTGGC
>JAOUNC010000360.1 GCA_029881175.1 Nitrospirota bacterium
TGGGGAGGCAGAGGAGTTGGCCCATGGTGACCCATTGGAAGATGAATCCGAGATGACTGTCAGGTTCACGGAAAAACTCGACGAAAAATCTGGCCACGCCATAGCCGCTGATGAAGGTCCCAAAAATGGTGCCGGGTGGCGTCTCCCATCGGTTGACGATTGCCTCAGGGGGCATTGTTTGGCCTGACACTTCGAAGCAGAAGCAGGAAGTAGCAAGGTGGGGGTGATGCTCGATCCCCCGCGCCGCCGATGGGATTACGCCATGCAGATGCGTACCGCGTCACTTGTTGTCGCATCATCCCGTCAGAGGTTCTCCTCTGGCACTGTTCCCTGGCAGGGGGGCGTACCCCTCACTCTAGTCCACTAGCCTCAGATCAGTCGTTTGGAGCGATGTCTGCTCTGGTCCAGTGGGCCAACTACTATCTATGGGTTACGCTTGACGTAAGCCGCTGCTTCGCGCAGGACAGCGCGGAGTGCAGGGGCGGAAGATGAAAGAACTTCGTCGGGAGTATGTCGATGGTCTGGGTATGTGGAGAGGTGCCGCGCGGCAGGGTCCCGGGCGTTGTCGTAGCGAAACATCAGTGCATGCGTGGAGATTGCGTAGTGGTATGCGTACTTGAGCCTCTTGATGACTGGTCGAAGTTGCAGAAACTCTTTGATGCGGATATACGATCCGTCCACAAATGTGACAGATCCTCTAACGATGGCCGCGAGTGGGGGTCTTTCTTCGTATCCGAGCGAGTGCGAGACGACGTGTGGGGTGTCGAGGATCTGACGGCGAATCTCCTCTACGTATTCGGCTAGGGGCATACTTCGAGTTGTTCGAGATGTCGGAGTGTATCCTGGAGCACGCGGCGCAGTTCAAGCTCACCTTCCAAATCGAGGAAGAGCGCTTCGTTGTCCTCTGTGCGACAGACGGTGCCCGCCAGTACCTGCTCGGGGGTGACATCGAGTTGCTGGGCCAGTGCAGTGATGCGGTCTTCGGTGGTACGCAGGCTGTCATGTGTGAGTTTGGTTTCCATCGCCAGGGCGTCCTTCACCAAGGGAATCGCTTGATCGGGAGAGGGGGTCTTGATCTGAATCGTGGCCATGCATGGACTCCTTGGACCGGATGAATCTTGCTTGAGCAAGATCTGAGACAAGTTCACGCTAGCAGAGGGCTTGCGGGGTGTCAACGCGTTCCGCAAACAGCAGAGGCTAGCCAGCATTAGGCATGACGATTCGTTACGAAATCGCGAAGTCACTGAGCGGAATTGGGGTTTAGGCCTGAGTATTGACTTAATGTTCTCTTTCGTCCAGCTCCTTTAAGAACAACCCGCTGTTGATCGGACTGAGGGGCGGGAGCCCAGGGCGATGCCTTGGTTGTGATCCCGGTAAAGCCCACCGCGCTCAGAGCAGCGTTTGAGATACTGCCTTAGCAAGTTAAGCAGACGGCGGTCTTTCACGCACTGATCGAAGCTTTTGCGGTTCGATAGCCACGAAAAATCATGATGAGGCCGAGGGCGATCATGGGGAGGCAGAGGAGTTGGCCCATGGTGACCCATTGGAAGATGAATCCGAGATGACTGTCAGGTTCACGGAAAAACTCGACGAAAAATCTGGCCACGCCATAACCGCTGATGAAGGTCCAAAAAATGGTGCCGGGTGGCGTCTCCCATCGGTTGACGATCGTGGTGAGTAGGAAGAGTCCGAGGCCTTCCAAGCCGGCCTCATAGAGTTGAGACGGATGGCGGCATTCAGGTCCGCCATGTGGGAAAACCATACACCAGTCCACATCGGTCGCTCGCCCGAATAATTCGCCATTGATGAAGTTCCCCATTCGTCCAAAGCCTAAACCAATCGGCGCAGCCCCTGCGGCCAAATCGGCAATGGAGGCCATGGGAAAGCCGCGTCGTTTGCAAAAGAGCACAAGGGCCACGCAAACTCCCAGTAACCCCCCATGGAAGGACATGCCTCCTTCCCATACCGCAAAGGTTTTGAGGGGATTGTCGAGATAAAAAGGGAGATTGTAAAACAGGACGTATCCTAATCGTCCGCCGATAAAGACGCCAAAAGCGCCAAAAACAATTAAATCGGACAGTTGCTGGGGTGACAGTGGTATCTGTTTTTTGGCAGCTCTGGCTTTGATGAGCCAATAGGCCCCGAGGAGGCCTATGAGATACATGAGTCCGTACCATCGGAAGGCGAGCGGTCCGATGCTGAAAAAGATCGGGTCGATATTCGGGAAGGGGAGTTGTGCCAGGTTAGGCAAGATGTTCATGCGATGTTTTGAGAGTTATCAGGCAAACCTGCCCACGAAGCCTTCATGGATGGACACATGTAAGGGTACGTTGAGTGTCTTTGTGCATGGGAAGCGAGTGAGGGGAACATCGTAAGGGGTTTGTGGAACGAAATGAGGTTGCCTTACACTAACGGTGAAATGGTGTTGGTGAATATTGTCGTGTTCTTGTGACGCATAATCTTCTTAACATACCAACCGCGAAAGCAAAGGTCGAGTTCTTGGTATCTAAAAAAATTATTGAGAGGGGTAAGTCCCATGGCAGAAACTGAATCACTCTCCCGTTCTAGCGGAGCAGAAACGATATTGGATTGTATTAGTGACGGCGTCATTACGATTGATTTGGACAAGCGAGTGACGTTTTTGAATCGTGCCATGCAAACCATGTTGGGCTATGACGTGCCAGACTCCGGGATGTTGCTGGCTTGCGATGTGCTCATCCAAAGCAATATTTGTTCGAGCCAGGATTGCGTGTTGGAGCGTGCCTTACGGGGAGAGCGGGTGTCGAATTTTGAGGCGATGGTTCGTCGTCGGGATGGTATTCAGATGCCGGTGAGTATCAATACCGATTTCTTATTGGATAAGGAAGGCAAGCTGATTGGGCTCATCGAAGTCATCCGGGATATCTCGCTGGCTCGAGAACTTTGTGCCAAAACCGCTGAGGTGTCAGAGCTCAAGCATCGGTTGGGTGAGCAGGTCCAATTTGATCATATTGTCGGCCGAAGCCGTCTCATGCAAAACATTTTTGCCAAACTTCCAGCCATTGCTGCCTCGAAGTCGACGGTCCTCATTACGGGCGAGAGTGGAACAGGGAAAGAGTTGATCGCCTATGCCTTGCATGCGCATAGTCCGCGCAAGCAGGCACCGTTTGTGGTGGTGAATGGGTCGAGCTTGTCCGAAGGGGTGTTGGAGAGCGAGTTGTTCGGGCATGTGAAGGGGGCCTTCACGGATGCCTATGTGGACAAGCCGGGCCGGTTTGAAATTGCGAATGGAGGCACGATCTTTCTGGATGAAATTGGTGAGATGAGTCTGGCGACCCAGGTGAAATTGTTGGGGGTTCTTGAGCGGGGGCGGCTTGAACGGGTTGGATCAAATGAGACCATCAGCGTCGATGTGAGGATTGTGGCCGCGACGAATCGCAATTTGGAAGTGGCGGTTCAGGAGGGACGCTTTCGTGAGGATTTGTATTATCGGATTCGAGTGATCCCTATTGTACTGCCGCCACTTCGTGACCGTGCGGATGATATTCCATTGCTGGTGAATCATTACCGGGAAAAATTTAATCGGGAAATGGGCAAGCACATCGGTGGGCTCTCGCCGCAATC
>JAOUNC010000361.1 GCA_029881175.1 Nitrospirota bacterium
GTTGTGAGGACATTTCTATGGCAATGTGGTTGATACCAGCACTCAAGGCCGTGCTTCCCCATATCGGAACAATTATCTCGGCCACCGCTCCGGCGTTTACCAAAAAAGGTGCGGCCCCCACCAAAGATCAGACACAACTGTTGCAGCAACAGATTAGCGAGTTGCAAACCGCCGCATCACAAAATGCCACGCATGTCAAAGAACTCGCTGAACAATTGCAACGCACTGTGGCCGCCATTGAAGAGGCCGCCTTAGTCGCCAAAACTACGCATCAACGGGCCTGGCAGCTCAGCCTTGCGGCAATCGTTCTATCGGCCGTCTCCCTCTTGGCCGTCGTGTTTCACGTGCTGACCCTCTAAGTCTTCATCCAGCGCGTCAGAGCATGTGTGCCCCAGAGGGATGTACTGCAGAAACTCCATAAGTCCATTCCCGCGAACGTTCAAAGTTCGAATGTCTTCCTTTTGCCACAAGTCAAAGGAAAAGATTGTCGCCTCTTTTGGGAGTTAAAGCCGAGTCATTTACCAACCCCGTCATTCCCGACATTTGTCAATCGGGCGTCTACCTGCAGTCGTCATTCCCAACATGAGTAATTAGGAATCCTGCCCACTTCGTCATTTCCGACGTCAGTCATCGGGAATTTCTGACTACTCCATCATTCACGACATTTTTCATTAGGCTTCCATCCCCATTCCGTCATTCCCGACATTTGTCATCGAGAATCCATCTTGGCCTTTTTCAAATGGATCCCCGCCAACCACTTGCGGGGATGACAGCATGGGATTCTTCCACGACATCCGCCAACCAATGGCATTCTTGAGCTCTAGCGACCATACAGTGCCCGCTTGCGACGATTTCAGTTTCCCCCTGACTGATCCACCTCTATATGGTGTTAACTATTCCCTGGGCTTTCACCCTCAGCTCAACTGTTTATTCTTCTTTGGATGAAACTTCTGAAAGGGCAAGGACATTTTGATTGGTCCTAGCTGAAAGTTGATACGATCCTCTCTTTCAGGAAGGGAGGGATTTCCAGGTCCTGAACCCAGCAGGAGAGCTTGATTATTATGGCGTAGCTGAATAACCGACCGAGGCAAGGCCTTTGCTTCAAAGCCCGGTATTGGGTTGCACTTTAGAGTCGGTGGTTCCTTCGGATGCCAGAGTAGACGGGGGATTTTGTGATGGGATGCTTGGCAAATTCACGAAAAAGGTGGTGCCTCGACCTTTGACGCTTTGCACTTCAATTTTTCCCTGATGCTCTTGTATGATTTGATGGGCAATAGCTAATCCCAGTCCGGTTCCTTCATGTTCCTGGCTGAAATGTTTTGTGGTAAAGAACGGATCAAAGATATGATCGATATCTTCAGACGTCACCCCTGACCCGGCATCTTGAATTTCCACCTGTACCCATTCAGATTTTTCTTGGGCTTGGAGATGCCGAGTGCGAACAGTGAGGACTCCACCAGCAGGCAACATGGCTTCTACGGCATTAAATAAGACATTAAGGATCACCTGTTTCAATTGCTGCCGATCGGCGAAGACTTTTGGTAAGTCCCGCATGAGATCAGTTTCTATCACAATCAGTTCATGCGAAGGACGGACCCGCAGGGTATACAAGCAGGATTCTACGATATCGTTCAGATCTTCTTCTCGTAAAAACGGTTCCATGGGTTTGGCGTAATCCAAGATCTCTCGAGTCAGTCGTTCAATCCGAAAGACATCTTCCTTCACCACTTTGCTGAAACGGGCGAGAAATTGCTCATCGTCCTTTCGTTCAGGAGCTAAATCCACAAACGCCTTGATCGACGTTAATGGATTTCGGATTTCATGAGCTAATCCTCCGGCCATCGTCTCAAGCGAGCGAAGCCGATCCGTTCGCCGCACTAACGATTGGGAACGCTTGAGCTCTTCATAGAGTAGGGCATTATCCAGGGCGATCGAGGCTTCTTGGGATAAGGTGACCAGCAATTCCAGGTCTTGCAGGGAATATCCCCCTCCGCTGTTCAACCTAGGACCAAATACGCAAAATCCCAAAAGTCGGTTTTTATTGACCAACGGTAGGCATACTTCGGTCCCAATGGTCGACAGTTGAGACATGACAGTCTGTGATTCGGAATCGGTCATGGATTCCTTGATCTCATTAATGACAAAGCAATTCGCTCCTTGCCTCAAGCGGCCCTCTAATGAAGCCATAGCCCCCAGCTTAAGGCTGGGAAAATCTTGCAACGGTTTGCCATAGCTGGCAACCGGGTCATAATCCTTCCCGCCTGTTTTTCGTAAATATAAGGCTCCCCATTGCAACCTTAAGCTAGGACAAATGGAATGAACAATCGTAGAAGTTAAGTCTTGTAACTCTAAAATCGAGACGAGTGATTTGGAAAAATCCAAGACGGTTTTATATTGATCGTATCGTTCCTTAAAAAAGGCTTTGGTAATGAAGGTTTTGGCCTGCGTTTTCAAGGAAGACGCCCCAAACACCAGGACCAATAATACGAAGAGTTCGAGAAGCGAATACCCGATATTAATCGATCCTAAATACCAACGCTGCCCAAACAACAAGACGGGATAAGCCGGAAACGCCACTAACACGACCAGTACACTTGCCGTGACACCCCGTTCCAACGCCGTCCCAAGATCCAGGAGTCGATAGCGAAGAAGTGTATAGGCGACGACGGAGGTATAGACCGTCAGCAGAATGGCCCCATTGGGTTGAACATCGATGCCGTACCACAGAGGGAAAGTGGTCATTCCACCACCGTAGGCCACGAGAGATCCCATCGTGAGTAGATAAAAGCGGGATCGTTCGGTTCCACTTTTACTTCGTGCACCTTGAAACAATAACCATGTGCCATAGAGTGAGCAGAAACCAAACCAAAGGAGATAGAGATGAAACGCAGGGCCGGGTAAAGGCCAAAAAGGAAACCCACCGGACGGTTGTACGTCGGCGACAAAATAGGGAGTCCAATTCATTCCAAAAAAGAAGAGGCCGATCCCGGTCGTTAGCCATAGGAGCGAACGCTTACTTTCGATGTGATCTAATAGGGTACAGACATGCCAGAGGTAGGTAACAGGGAGAAAAATCGCCCCGGCCATTAACACCCGGACATACAGCAATGCCGCATCATGGGTGGCGGAGAGTTGCCATGCCCAGTAGCCATAGCCCCACAGGGAAGCGGAAAGCGCATACAGACCATAGGCTTGATGTTTGGGATTGGTTGGATTTTTCGCGTAGACAATAACTCCGGAAACGGTGGCGGCTAGACCGCTTAGAAGCCCACTGAAGGCATGAAAATTCACGTAGAAGAAAAGTTCCGAGGTGAGATGACGCTAACCCTATTGCCTGCATCAAACCAGATGATCCTATTGGACAATAAATAATTGGAGAAGTCAAAGCTCTTGATCCTCACTCGGCAATTGGTTGTTAGCTTTTTTCACACACCCGCTACGCAGGTTGCTCAGGACGAACAGGATTTTTGCATCATGGACGGGCAACAAAGGATACTGTCCAATGTGGTGACGTGTGAACTGACTTCATTTTCCAATTTCTTTCCAGTACACGTGAGCGACTTATGCGCTGGGAGCCTGTCGGGCTTAGGGAATCGAGAG
>JAOUNC010000362.1 GCA_029881175.1 Nitrospirota bacterium
CTGGTAGGGCAAGAACTCTTCAGGTAGGACATGACCGTAAATGACCAAGATGTCTCTTTGACCAAGCCCGCCATCTCCTCCTTTTCGTCATGTCTGCCCAATACACCACGCCCCAGCCACTAACTAACCGGCTGGGGCTGACCTCGCAACTCTAAAAAAAGAACTCCTCGATTCCGCGACTTGCCTTCTTGCTGTGGGCAGGCAATTCTCGTTGTACTCCCGTCACTCCCGACATTCGTGATCGGGCGTCCATCTCACCACTGCGTCATTCTCGACATTTGTTATCGCGAATCTATCTTGAGCCGCCCGTCACTCCCGACATTCGTTATCGGGAGTCCATCTTGGTTTTGTCTCAGATGGATCCCCGCCAACAACATGCGGGGTAAGGGAAAATGCCAGGAGATGGGTTGTTCCTTCCTCTCTTTCGGAAGACGTTCCACCGGAACGTCTCTACCAAAGAAATTTCCGCGATTCTTTGCGCACTATAGCATTCTGTAGAGACGTCTCGGTGAGACGTCTCTGTCTGGCGACGTGGCACCGCCCAAGGAACGAGGAACGTTACTGAACGAAACTAGCTTCCCCGAGGAGCCGATACCCACCGAAAAATTCGAAGGACCGTTTTTTTATTTCCTTTTTCTCCTCTCCTCGTCACTCCTGCGTGTCGTTGGCAGGAGTCTCGCTGGTCTTCTTTTCGGATGGATCCCCGATGACACATGTCGGGGATGACGGACAAGAGTTGATGGATTCTCGCTTCCGACCGGCGGGGAGGACCGCCTGAGAAATGTTTGACGAGGGCGATCGCCTTCCATCAGAATTTGACTTCACATGGCCTGAAAGATGACGTACACGTTTTTTCTTTAAGAGGTTCTCAGCTCATGGGTAGGTGTTCATATCATTCGATAAGTTGGGTTAGGGCATTTATCTTGGTTGGGAGCCTGTTATCCCTTGGGGCATGTCCCGCTTTGGGGACGGTGTTTCATGTCACGCCACAAGATGATTATCAAGCGGTGGTGAGTTCCTTACAACCGGGAGACACGTTGGTCCTGTCAGCAGGGGTGTATGATACGAGTCCGCCTGGGCTCCCTATCTTTTCATTGCATGGAGAAGCTGACAACCCCATTGTCATTACTGGTCCTGAGCAGGAACCGTTTCCTGTCTTGTTGGGACGGTCCACGCATAATACTGTCAGGTTTGATGATGCCAGTTACATTGTCGTTCGGAATATCGAGATTAATGGGCAGGATTTAGGTGGGGATGGCGTAAAAGCTCAAGGGGTGGCACATCATATTACGCTCGAAAATCTTCGAATTTCTGGCGTCGGCTCCGAACAAGGCACTGTGGGGATTTCCACGAATGGCGGGACGACGTGGAATTGGGTTATCCGAAATAATGTGATTGTGAATGCCGGGACCGGTATGTATTTGGGAAATTCACCAGGAACGGAACCGTTTATTCATGGGCTCATTGAACATAATCTGATTGTGGATACGATCGGGTACAATTTTCAGATCAAACATCAAAATCCTCGGCCTGATATTCCAGGGATTCCTGTTGACCCGGGGTCGACCATTATTCGTCATAATGTCTTGAGTAAGGCAACCAATCCCTCCACGGGTGGCAGCGCGCGGCCAAATTTATTAGTCGGGCATTTCCCTTTGTCCGGACCTGGGCAGGATGATGTGTATGAAATTTATGGGAACTTTTTTTACCACAACCCGTCTGGTGAAGCCTTGTTTCAAGGCGAAGGCAATGTGGCGTTGTATAACAATCTCTTTATGAATACTGTTGGGGAAGCGATTCGTATTCAACCTCATAATGATATTCCTCGAAAGATTCGGGTTTTTCACAATACGATCGTGGCGCGTGATTCGGGGATTGTGATATCTGGGGGAGCCGCCAATCAACGACAGGTTGTGGTGGGGAATGCTGTTTTTGCAGGGTCTCCCATTCGTGGGGGAGAACAACTCGACAATAGAACCGACACCTTTGAATCGGCAGGGGCCTACGTCCAGAATCCCTTCGCGACTCCTGGTGCAGGCTTAGACCTTTATCCTAAAGTGGGGACACTACAAGGCAATGGTGTGGATACCACGTCGTTTGGCAATCAATTTGATGAGTGGGATCGAGATTTTAATGGCGTTCAAAGAAGCGGAGTTTTTCGTGGAGCCTATGCCGGGGAGGGCGCAAACCCAGGATGGCTTCCCCAACTTACACGAAAACCATTAATCGAGGCACCACCGTTGCTCTCACTTGACATTGATAGTAATGGTGAAGCCAATGTGTGGGATGCCTCGATGATCTGTCGGTATCTGGATCCAGCAATGACAAATCCGGCGGATGTGACCATTGGGTTGATTGATCTGGCCGGTAGCCGAACCACTCCCCAGGCTATCGTTGATTACCTAACCCTTGCTGAGCAAGAAGGTATGTTAGACGCCGATGGCAATGGGACCTCGGATGCCTTTGATTGCGAGATTATCACGGCCTTTTTGTTTGGCATTACGAGTGATAGTTTGCTGGCCAATGGGCTAGGGGCTGGAGCAACCCGGACGACGGCTTCGGCGCTAGTGGATTTTTTGAGCGGGTACTTGCCAGGCATGGGTGGAGAGGCTAGTACAGCACAGATCATGCCCCTCTCGTCAGAGACCGAAATCGAAGCCTCATCCTCTGCCCTTACATTTGAACCCACGGAGACCCTTGTAGTGGAAGAACCTACGGCCGGTCCCACGACTGACGCTGGTATTGCCCTGGCACCTCCATCGAGAGGCAACAAAAAAGGGCATTTCAAACGAGCAGAGCAAGCTCGCGAGGGTCGCCCACACTAAATACGTGATTAGATTGTAGATCATACCCCTCAGCATAGCATGTCTCGACCATCCCTCTCCCGAGCCCGTCCTATAGCCAGCGTCTCCTGGGCATCCATTTCCCACCGCGTCATTCTCGCCATTGGTTATCGAGAATCGCTCTTTATCCTCTTCGTCACTCCCGACATTCGTTATCGGGAGTCCATCTTGGTTTTGTCTCAGATGGATCCCCGCCGACTACTTGCGGGGATGACGGCGGGGATAGGGAAGTAGATTCTCGCCTTTGCTAATAGCCGCAGGGGCGGGGATCCATCGTTTTCGCCCATTCGCGGGAAACACCGAATGGATTCCCGCTAACTGCCGGCGTGAATGACGGAAAGAGGAGAAAAAGAGCTCGTTTATAGATATTGAACTTCCTCAGGCAATGCCTGGTACATAAAATCTAACGTTTCACAAATCATTTCTGAGTTGTATCCATCGTTCACAATGTGTCTCTGAAGCGTACCACAAAATGGCGTCCCCGTTCTGGATGTTTTTTTACCTAACCTGTTTCGTTTTTTCTCTGAAAACGCCTGAAACCTGTGGAATGAGCTTGTTAATGGGCTGAAACGTATCCCACTAGACTGTAGTTTTTTGCCTGGCATCCCTGTTGCAGTTTCCCTAAGCATGAACATGTTGCTCACACAACACACTTCAAATTTTTTTCATCTACTTACAGTCGAGGGAGGTTGTCATGTTGAAAACAGTTGATGCTGAGGTAGCGAAAGGCCGGTATCCACAA
>JAOUNC010000363.1 GCA_029881175.1 Nitrospirota bacterium
GGGGAGCCAAATGCATAAACGGGTTGAAGGCTTACCAGGAGATTTGCTGGAGGACTATCAAACGCTGGTGGGGCATGGTGTCGATTCGCAACTGGCGCATCGCCTCTTACGGTCAGTGGTGGAAACACTTGGCACGGTCGGGATGAGCAACCGTGAGGCCGTGAAGAGTCTCTTGCGGGAACGCATGGAAGATGATCTGGCTGTATCCAATCCCTCTGTGTCACGAGCCTACGGACAAAAAATTATGATGTTGGTAGGGCCGACCGGAGTAGGAAAAACGACGACGATTGCCAAGTTGGCAGGTATGGCTCGTCAACAAGATGAACATCAAAAGACCGTCTTGATTACGTTGGATACGTATCGTGTGGCGGCGGTGGAGCAACTGCGGGTCTTTGCCAAAATCCTTAAAATTCCGCTGGAAGTCGCGGTGTCGCATCAGGACTTTCTCCAATGTTTAGGTCGTCATCAGGAAGCCGACCTCATTCTCATCGACACGGCCGGGCGGAGTCCCAAGGATCAAACAGGGCATCATGAATTGGTGGCGATGACGCGGGGGACTTTGAAAATTGAAACGCATCTCGTCCTGGCGGCCCAGGTTGCCGAGTCGGTGCAAATGGAAACCCTTCGGCGTTACCAATCACTCCCGATTCACAAAGTCATTGTGACCAAACTCGATGAAGCCTCGACATTCGGGGGGCTGTACAACGTCTTGTCTCAGGCCGGAATTCCCGTGTCCTATTTGTCGGCAGGCCAACGGGTGCCGGAAGATTTAGAGGCGGCAACCCGGAAACGGCTTGTGGAATTAGTCTGGGGCGACCACCTGGCCGGGGTGCCTGGTGGACAGGCTTCATTGGTGGAGGTGGCACACTAATGCCCATCCCCACATCTTCACCAGGGGTGAAAGCAGGAGGCATAAAGTCCAGACGCTTGGATCAAGCCAGTGGATTGCGTGCGGCCATGGACTCCTCCCCATCAAGGCCTTCTCAGGTCCAAGTCATTGCCGTCAGTTCAGGAAAAGGCGGTGTTGGTAAAAGCAATGTGGTGTCCAATTTGGCGATTGCATCGGCCCGGCAGGGACGAAATGTCATCATCATGGATGCAGATCTGGCCCTGGGAAATGTCGATATTCTTCTAGGTCTCACTCCACAGTATACGATTGAGGATGTGCTCTCCGGAGAGCGTCGCTTAGAAGAAGTGTTAGTGAAGGGGCCTGAAGGCATTCAATTGTTGCCCGCCACATCCGGGGGACAGGCCTTTACGCAATTGAGCTATGAACAGCAGTTATTGCTGCAAACCGCGTTTTTGGAGTTGCCGCGCCCGCCAGATCTGTTGCTGATTGATTGTGCGGCCGGGATTTCAGCCAATGTTTTGTATTTTAGCTTAGTGGCCCATGAAACACTGGTTTTGGTCACTCCGGATCCTACCTCTCTGACAGATGCCTATGCGCTTGTCAAAATTCTGTCCACACGGTATCACCTGAGAAAATTTCGCCTCTTGGTGAATAAAGTGAAGCATGTCCAGGAAGGCAAAGAGGTGTTTCGAAAATTCAGTTTGGTCACTGATCGGTTCTTAAGCATCTCACTGGATTATCTGGGATGTGTTCCGACGGATGAGTATGTGACGATGGCGGTGGCGCAACAGCGAGCGGTCTGTGATCTCTACCCTCGTGCACCAGCGAGTCGAGCCCTGACCTCCCTGGTCTCCACGATCCATGACTGGAAAGGAGACCATTCCTGGCAAGGAGGCTTCCAATTATTTGGCCCGTCGGCCTTAGCGGCAATTCACACTGTGAAGGAAGGATAACGTATGAAACGTGGTGCCGTGACAACTGCTCCAGAAAAACCCAATACAGCACTTCCCACAAAGCTCTCGTTGAATACGGAAGAGCGGGAAAAGCTCATCCATGAGTTTTTGCCGGTGATTAAATACATGGCCATGCGGCTCGCGATGCGGGTGTCGAGTGGGCTCAACGTCGAAGATCTCATGAGTGCCGGGATGGTGGGCTTATTGGATGCCTTAACCAAATTCGATCCCTCGCGAGAAATCAAGTTCCGCACCTATGCCGAGTTTCGCATTCGTGGTGCGATGCTGGATGAAATCCGGGCCATGGATTGGGTGCCGCGGTCTCTGCGGGAGCGTATTGGCAAAATACATCATGCGGCCAACGAATGGACCAAACGAAAAGGTCGTCCTCCGACCGAGGCCGAATTAGCCGAAGCGTTAGGGATGGACGCCCAGGAAATTGATGAGACGCTTTTGCAAGCCAAGGGCGCGGTCGTGTTGAGTTTGGATGATCTGGGCAGTAACGATGAAGACGCCCATCCTATTTTAGATGCCCTGGCGGATCGTGATCAACCGAATCCGTTGGAATCATTGGTTTCTGAGGATGCCCGGCGGGCCTTGGTAGACGCTATTGAACGGTTGCCCGAACGTCAACGCCTTGTTCTGACACTCTACTATTTTGAAGAACTCACGATGAAAGAGATTGGCGTCATTCTTCATGTGACAGAATCCCGTATTTGTCAATTGCATGCCCAATCGATGGTCAGACTCAAAGCACTTTTGCATTCCCGCCTGTCCAGATGAATAAAGTAGTGAGGAGTGAATAGTCAGGAGTAAGGCGCGAGGGGGAAGACCGTTTGAATTGGTATTTCCGAGCTTTACTCCCAATGCTTCACGCCTTACTCCTGACTATTCACTCCTCACTCCCTATTCCCCTAGTTTGAGTTTTGATGTATGAAAACCGAGAAAACTTAAATATTCATTCCATATTCCATTGGACCTTTCATGAATGTGATAGAGACACGTATAGCGACTAAGGACGGATATGTGATGGCTCCTCAGAGGGGTGCCACGTATACGATTTTGCTTGTTGATGATGAAAAAATTGTGCGGATGGTGGCCAAGCGACGACTTCAAAAGCTCAACCATCGGATGCTTGAGGCTGAAAATGGTAAACAAGCCATTGAAATTCTGAAACGAGAAAAGGTGGATTTAGTCCTGTCCGATTGGATGATGCCTGAACTGGATGGCCCTGGTTTGTGTGCAGCCATCAAAAAAGATGATCGATGGCGGTCTATTCATTTTATTCTGATGACCGCCTTAGACCAGCCCGCGCAAATCGCGGAGGGGCTGAGTCGAGGGGCAGATGATTTTTTACCGAAATCTGCATCAGATCAAGAGATTCTTGCTCGTGTGGGGGCGGGCCTTCGCGCCCGGCAATTGTTTTTGGAACTTGAAGCCTCCTATCGAGTGATCACAGAGAAGCAAGCACAGCTTGATGCCGAATTGTATTCGGCATCGGAATTCGTACGGTCGTTATTGCCGGTGCCAGGGGAAGTGGCTCCCGGTATACGGCTGGCCTGGGAATTTCTCCCGTCTTCTCAATTAGGCGGGGATTTATTTCAGGTGGCCAGATGGGGGGAGGACCATCTGGGCATTATGATGTTGGATATGTCCGGACATGGGACGGGCCCAGCATTGCGGGCTGTTTCCTTGGCCATGTGGTTTAAGGGAGATCATATTGCGCGATCGTTTCCTGGCTATGATCCTGGTGAGATTGTCACGCGT
>JAOUNC010000364.1 GCA_029881175.1 Nitrospirota bacterium
GCACCATCCAGATGGGCCGGTCACGCGCCAGACGCTCGTAGAATCATTCGAAATCATTCAACGCCTGCTCCATCCCGTCATGCCATTTATCACAGAAGAAATTTGGCAATCCTTCCCGCATGAAGGTTTGTCAATTATGACCCAACGATTTCCCACTGAAAAACCGGAATGGACCAACACCGAAGCGGAACAAGTATTTTCAATTTTTCAATCCTTTATTAATACAGCTAGGACCGCTCGAGCCCTCCTGAATGTTTCCTCGTCTCAAACGCCATACATTTATGCAATAAGTAACGATGGTAAATTCACCACAACCCTTGAATCCCTTCAACCCTATTTAGAGTCACTCCTCAAATCAAAGGTAGAATTGGCTAATTGGAATATTCCTCCACGGACCCTGGAATTACCTACCGGTAATGGCATCACCTTGGGAATTCAAATACCCGATCAAGTTGACCTCCAAGAAGTTCACAAAAAAATCAAAAAACAACTTGGGGAAAAAGAGCAGGAGATCCAACGTCTCGATAACCGATTATCGTCTCCAAATTTCATAGAGAAGGCAGAAGATTCCGTAAAACAGGAATCAAAAGATCGTCTAGCCAAACTGAATAATGAACGGCAAGAGCTACATCTTGCCGAACAACAATTCGCCAACCTCTTGAACCCATGAATGCAAAAAAACTTGTGGCATCCCCGCCACGTTCCTATATTCGACAGATCGTCCATAAAGCAATAGAAGAAGATCTGGGGCTGGGGGATCTGACTTCTAACACCCTTCTTTCCGACTCTATGTCGGCCAAAGCTCAAATCATTTCGAAAGAGGCCCTGGTTGTCGCTGGGGTCATCGTCGCGCAAGAAGTCATTCATCAAATTGACAACACCATCATCGTACAATCACATCAGCAAGATGGCGACTGGGTGTCCGCCCAAACGCCACTTCTGAGCCTGACAGGGAACGCTCGGTCACTACTTCAAGCGGAGCGGGTCGCGCTGAATTTCATGCAACGTCTCTCCGGGATTAGCACCCTCACCCATCAATTTTGTCAGGCGATTCGTGACCATTCGGTCAAAATTGCGGACACCCGAAAGACCACACCTGGCCTTCGAGCGCTAGAAAAATGGGCGGTCAGTCTGGGAGGAGGGTCCAATCACCGCTCTTCCCTTCACGATGGCATTCTGATCAAAGACAATCATCTCCTGGTTCTCGCAGCACACAAGACAACCTTACGCCAAGCATGCCAACTCGCCCGACAACATGCCCCTCATGGCCTTCGAATAGAAGTGGAAGTCGAAACCCTGGCCCAGGTTCGTCAGGCGCTTCAAGGTAAGGCAGATATCATCATGCTAGATAATATGAGCCCATCGAACATTCAGCAGGCAGTCAGGATCATTCAAGGACAGGCGCTTGTTGAGGTTTCCGGTGGCATCACACTTAATAACATTCGAGAGATAGCCCAAGCAGGCGTCGATATCATTTCGATCGGTGCGCTCACCCATTCCGCGAGAGCCATGGATATTTCAATGGATGTCATTCCGCTTCGCAGAAAACGAACACCAAGAAGACGATCAGCTCACAGTTAAATTTCCAACATTCACTCGCACCCGGGACCTTCCGTGCTATCTCCAGAAACGTTAGCGTCACTACTCCCCCAAAAGACCCTTGGGCAATCGCTATTCGTCTTTGAGGAACTGCCTTCGACCAATACCTATGCGTTGGAACTAGGTAAAAACACTATGCCTCAGGGCACGGTAATACTGGCTGACAGCCAAACGGTTGGACGTGGACGTCTCCAACGCTCCTGGTTTTCCCCTCCAGGAGCGAACATTTACGGATCGGTCATATTCTCTTTCACCAGGCCGTTTCAAACCATGGGCTGGATTCCCTTGATGGCGGGGACGGCCCTAGCCGAAGCCATTGGAGACCACACCAACCTTCAGCTCACACTCAAGTGGCCCAATGATATCTTAATCACCGAACGGAAAGTGGGGGGAATTTTATGCGAATCATTCAAGCGAAACTCAGCAGAAACTTGTGTGGTGATAGGATTTGGCATTAATGTCAATCTCTCCCAGGCTACCTTTCCGAAGGACTTGCAGCCAATCGCCACGTCACTTCAAATTCAGGCTCAGCGCCCTCTTGATCGACATCAACTCCTCTCCAGGATGATTGTCGCACTCGAACAAGGCTGGGAAGCACTCCTCGCCGATGGTCCTCCAAGCTGCCGCCTCGCCTATACCGCACGCTGCAGCACGCTCGGCAGTCAGATTCAAGCGCAATTCCCCGATGGACGTGAAGTGAAGGGGGTCGCACAATCCATTGGTGAACAAGGGCAATTACAAATACAAACAGCCACTTCCGACCTAACTGAACAATCCGCTAAAATAGTCGATATTCACTCAGGGGACATTCGCCACATTCGAAAAGCCTCAACATCTCAGTAGCCCTCAATCGCGATCTCTCACAACAAACACATTCATTATGCTTCTCGCTATCGACATTGGAAATTCACAAATCGTCTGCGGAGTGTTCCAACAGGGAACATTACTTGCCGACTGGCGTCTCTCGACGAATCACACCAAAACCTCCGATGAATACGGCATGACCCTTCGTGCGTTGCTTGAGATTCACAAGGTCGACCTGAAAAATATCCATGGCTCGATCATGAGTAGTGTCGTTCCTCCGGTCACTCAGGTGTTCGAACCATTACTCCAGGCACTCATTGGACAAGCTCCAGTCATCGTCAACTCCTCGTGCCCGCATGGACTCACTCTTCGATATGACAACCCGGACGAGATTGGAACAGATCGACTGGTCAATGCCGCCGCCGCCTATGCTCATTATCAACAATGCCTGATCATTGTGGATTTTGGGACGGCCACGACATTTTGCACTATTACGCAAGAGGGCGAGTATCTCGGCGGAGCCATTGCTCCTGGACTCAAAACCGCAGCCGACTCACTCCACCTCAAGACCGCAAAGCTCCCTAAGGTTGACCTAGCCATTCCTCAATCAGTCATTGGCCGTGACACCGTGACCAGCATGCAATCCGGCATCCTATTTGGCTATGCCGGTCTGGTCGACGAGATCGTCAAAAGGATTCAACAAGAAATTGGTCAATCAGCCTACGTCCTGGCGACCGGAGGGCTCGCGTCTACCATTCTTCCTATTTCGCAGACGATTCAAGAAGTCAGACCCCATCTCACCTTAGACGGGCTGGCCCTGCTATACTCACGCATAACCTCAACCTGTGGATAACTCAACTTCCCCCGCACCATCCTGATTCTACCCTCCTTAACAAGAAGAAATTTACATTGACGGGTTGACTTGCCCACCTCAGTGACTATCTGACCAAGGAATGCGGAAATCATTGTTCACCCCAAGAAAATAGTTACCTATGTCCTCATTTTCTGAAGACCGTTCTCCTTCATCCACCTGTGACAACAACCAAGAAGGATCGACTTCTGAATCCGACCTCTCACCAGATGAGGCATCAGGGTCAACGATAGAAGAGGTTCAAGAACAAAACCAGGAGCAACAGGCTCAAGAAGAGCTTCAGATTTG
>JAOUNC010000365.1 GCA_029881175.1 Nitrospirota bacterium
ATCTTTCTATGTTGAATTACCGGGTTAGTGAATCTTTTGCATCTGGTGACGTGGCCTGGATTATATTTCCCAAGTATGGATGTCGTTTGAGCATTTGCTGTTTCATTTCCCAGGCCACGGTGCGGTAGGACCAATGACCCTTCACACCTGATCGCAATTTCGAAATATATTCCACTTCGGCAAAATCCATCTTAAACAGGCATCGCACCCGAAACCCAAAGGGAATCGCGTATAGGGCAGCTTCCTGATTATTCCCACGCAACCGCTCAATGTCCTGTTGCACTGCATCCATCGCTTGTCGATATTCTTTCTCGACACCTGCCTCAGCCAAAATTGGTGGGACCTCATACCCATGAATGGTGGTAAAATTTTGCTGAATCTGCTGGCACCGCCGATGCCGATGCATATCCCGCCACCCCCCAATATCCATCAACACATCAAAAATAAAGGCATAGCCTGAACGAAATTCTTTGGCCAAATCATCATAGGGCCCTCGACTTTTGGTTGCCGCATCGACCACAGCCTGCTTGTCGCTCTCCGACCATCCCTTCACCCATTCTAAAAGGAGTCGATAAGGCGCCTGGCTCACACGATACACAAGAGTGGTCACCAGTTCATCTAACGGCGCATGCGGCTCAAGCAAGTCGACCCGCTGATCGTAGCCTTTCCACGATTGAGGATCGTCGAATCTTGACTTTTTCAATAACCCTTTCACATGCCTAAGCACATCTCGATACACCGAACGTTGATATTCATTGGAAGCTGCATAGCGCGCCAACGTGGGTGCCATGGGTTCAAGAGATTTGGAGGGCTCTTCTTGCAAATCCGCCCATACGCTGGACGGAGCCTTCGCGCAAGCATCCTTGAGATCCTCCCCTATCCCCAGAAACTCCGGAAGTTGGGCCGAGAGCATTCGCGTTATTTGCTTTTCGAGGGTACGAATACTCACAACTTGGCCGACATTCGTCATCGCAGCCAAAGGCAGTAAATAGCGCACCACATCATAGGTGCGCGCATCAATAGTCCGGTCATAATCTGCCGATTTCATACTATCCGGGCGAGGATACCGCTTCATCAAATGCAGGCGCACCGGATCTTTCAAGACCCGATAAATGTTATACAGACTCCCTAAAATGCCACGATACTCCCCTTCTACCTCGCTATTCGCAATCTCATTGGGAACATAGCAGCCAGAAGCGGCAAAATTTTGATACCGACTGGATTTGGCCTGCCCATCCCACAAAGGCTCATCTTCCAAACGAATGGCGGCTAACTCAGAAATATTTTCAAAACAAATTGTCACGTGGCCAAGGTCGGCAATCGACCCATGCCCATACGCAAAATAAAATTGCTCCCAAAATTTCTCCGACGAATGAGCATGTACCCACTTCAAACTCTCTTCAATCGAATCGGGCGACCGGCTATACCGCGCCAAGGCATAAGCGGACTTTTCCGGCGGCATCGGCGCCAGCGCAATCACTTTTCGATTTCGTCGTTCATCACTCATGGACACATTTTCCCAAAAGTTAGAAAAGAAAAGAAGGTCTGCACTATAGTCAGAGGAAGGCAGAGATCTCAAGTTCAATTTCTCTTGAACCGATGGGATTCCCCAACCCCTTGAAAGCAAGAGGGCGCCTTGACTACACTCTCCACGCTCTCAAGGAATCCTCTCCACACCCATGAACATTTCTGATCGTCAATCCATGCATGGCCAATGGTCCTCCCGTTGGACCTTTATCCTTGCCGCCACCGGCGCAGCGGTCGGGCTGGGTAATATTTGGAAATTTCCATATCTCACCGGCCAAAACGGCGGCAGCGCCTTTGTCTTGATTTATATCATTTGCGTAGCCGCATTAGGTATTCCGCTCATGATGGCTGAAATTCTGCTTGGGCGGCGCGGGCGTTCCACCCCTATTCACACCATGAAAGTCCTGGCGGAGGAAACCAACACCACGCAATGGTGGCAGATCATCGGCTGGTCCGGCACCCTCGCCGGCATGTTAATTCTTTCCTATTACAGCGTCATCGGCGGATGGACCCTGGCCTATATCTTTAAATCCATCGCCGGGACCTTTAGTGGCGCAACTGGTGAATTCACGGCATCAACCTTTGACACTTTTGTGGGCAGTGCCACCAGCTTATTTTTCTGGCATACAGTGTTCATGCTTATCACGATGGTAATCGTGGCGGGAGGAGTCCAAGGTGGATTAGAAAAAGCCGTGCAATTCCTCATGCCCACGCTCTTCTTCCTGTTGCTGCTCATGGTGGGCTACAGCATGAGCACCGGCTCCTTCGGGAAAGGCCTGGAATTTCTCTTTACCCCGGACTTCAGCAAACTCACAGCCTCGAGCATGCTTTCGGCCATGGGCCAAGCTTTTTTCAGCCTAAGTCTTGGCATGGGGACGATCATGATCTATGGCTCCTACGTGCCAAAAGATACCTCCATTGCCAACACATCCATCATCATTGCAATAGCCGATACCGGCGTAGCGTTGCTAGCCGGTATGGCCATTTTCCCCATCGTCTTTGCGAATAATCTTGAGCCCGGCTCAGGCCCAGGCCTGATCTTTCAAACCTTGCCGGTGGCCTTCGGGAATATGACAGGCGGAATCATCTTTGGCTCGCTCTTTTTCATCCTCTTACTCATCGCAGCCTGGACCTCGTCCATTTCTCTCATTGAACCCCTTGTCACCTGGCTCATCGAAACCTTTGGCATATCACGAATCAAAGCGTCACTGTATTCCGGCATCGCAACGTGGATGTTGGGCTTAGGCACGGTTTGGTCGTTTAATCTGTGGGCTGATCTGAAGTTTTTCGGCCTGACATTTTTCGATCTGCTGGATTTCATCACCTCCAACCTCATGCTTCCATTAGGCGGCATCCTCATCGCCCTCTTTGCCGGATGGCTCATGTCCGCCCAGAGCACCAAAGCCGAGCTGAAAATCACCAACCCCGCGCTCTACACAGCCTGGCAAGCCCTCGTGCGCTACATTGCTCCAATTGCTGTCTTCATCGTTCTCCTCAACGCCATAGGCGTCCTTTAAGCCATCGCCAATCTCAAGGCAAAAGCAATCGACCTTTTGGTGCTGATACATGTTGTCTTTTATTTTAAATTCTTTTGTCTTACTCATCACGTACTGTTCCCCTATAAGGCCTAATAAGGGAAAAGGCGAATGGTCAAGTTGCCTCACTACTTGCCGATACCTCATTTGTAGCAGGCAACCTATTTCCCAAAAATCTTCACACCAAAGGAATTTGTCCTATGTCACAAATTGGTGTCTTACATGCTGCAAACGTTCTCGCTCAACTCTCGCTTCCTCTTATTGATTCCGCCACTCTTTCGACCCGAGGTAAATCCCCAACGCCATCAATAGACGCCGTGCAAAACCTTAAGGATACCGTATCTATTTCCCTGGATGCCCGCGTGGCCGCCTCAAAACAAAAAGCCCCCCTCGCCTAATACACTCTAAATTCTTGTACATTTTAATTCTTAAGTGAGACCACAGGGCCTTCGTTGCCCTGTGGCCTCACCTGACGATACATCTAAGACCAA
>JAOUNC010000025.1 GCA_029881175.1 Nitrospirota bacterium
CGTTGGGAAGTCCGGGCCCTTCAGGGATTTCATGAGATCGGCAATCGAGGCGTCTCGATTGGCAATGAGCGCAATGGCCGCATCAATCACTTCGCCAAGATTATGCGGAGGCATATTCGTGGCCATGCCCACGGCAATGCCGGTCGCTCCGTTCACCAGGAGATTGGGATATCGGGCGGGCAGGACCAACGGTTCTTCAGCTTTGCCGTCGTAGTTGGGTTGAAAATCGACGGTGTCTTTGTTGAGTTCGTTTAACAGTTCAAGCGCGAGAGGGGTGAGGCGGGCTTCGGTATACCGGTAGGCGGCCGGACGATCTCCGTCTTGACTACCGAAATTGCCGTGGCCGTCGACTAAGGTCGCACGGAGGGACCATGGTTGGGCCATACGAGCCATGGCATCATAGACGGCCACGTCTCCGTGTGGATGCCATTCGCCGATCACAGACCCCACGACCTTGGCACTTTTGATGGGTGGGCGATCTGGCGTAAGGCGATGATTGTGGTACATCGAAAACAAGATGCGCCGTTGTACCGGCTTCAAGCCGTCACGAATGTCAGGAAGGGCGCGAGAGGTAATCACTGACAACGCATAGTTTAAATAGCGTTGTCGGGTTGTTTCGTCTAAAGGAACCGGAATGACGGTGGTCGCGATGTCGGTGGAAGTGGATGTCGGAGTTTTCGGGCGTTTCGCCATACAACAAAGCCTTTAGCGCATGAATGAAAATCTGAAATAAGCCACAGATGAACCAGCCTCAATGAAAGGATGAAGGAACCGCATGGCTTCCACATCTTCCTTGACTCCTGGCAGCATACTTCTCACTTTTTTCGGAGTTACGGAGTAGGAGCGGCTGTCGGTCCGAATTCTTTGGACGGCGGTTCTGGTTCTGGCGTTGCATCGGAAGCTTTGGTCAGGGAGGGCAGGCCGAGTTGATCTTTGATCCGCGTTTTGACCCAAAATGGGTCCCACCATTCCGTGGGATTCACCTGTTCGCCATGTAAGATCAGACTGAAGTGCAAGTGATCGCCACCGGCGAGTCCCGTTGTGCCGGACTTGCCAATGGGTTGGCCTATCGTGACGTCATCCCCGACCTTGACGGCGATTGAAGACAAATGAGCATAGAGCGACAGGAGCCCGTAGCCATGATCCAGGATGATCGTGTTGCCATAGATCCCGAGGTAGCCTGCAAACAGCACCTGGCCATAATTGGAGGCTTCGACGGGATAATGTTTGGTCACGGCGAGATCAAAGCCTAAATGATCCTGGGTGTCCACGATCTTGCCGTTGTACATATATTGGCGATGATCAGCAAACGAGGCTTCGACCTGAGAGCCGGAAAGTTGACGAAAGGCGCCTTTCCATAACAGCTCTGGTCGGGAACGTTTGGTGAGATCACTAATGGTTTGATTGTTCATGATGCGCAAGGTGCCATTGACCTGGAGAAAGTCTGCCAGCAGGTCATTCTTGCTTGAGAGCTCAGGCGTTTGCGCGAGAATGGATGGAACGGTTTTCCGGATAAAGGCATCTGAGATTTGAATAGGTCGGGTGCGCCAGAATTGGGGTTTAATGCGAGCGTCGACATCTAACATGGCGCTGTTGCCAAACCCGTCATCGGCAATGATTTGAATGGGCGTGTTTCGTGGCGCATTGTAGGGAAAAGCCACCAAAGCAAACATCCCGGCCTTGTCGGGAGCCGGGAAGCCTGGGAAAAAGGCATCCCCGATTTTCACTCCATGCGTGGGAACGTCCGGGATGACGCGATAACGAACGACAGCCGAGCCACCCTGTACAATGGTTGCCGGTGGCGAGATGAGTTCCACTCGAGGTGGTGTGAATTGGGGGGTAAAGGCTTGTTCCAGGCGTTGACTGTTGCCTTCGAAGAGGTTGCGCCAGGAATAATCACGAGACGTGATGATTATTTGGGCTTGACCTTGACGTCGAGGAAGCTCTGGATTGGCATAGGGGATGGTGGTAAAGGTAAATTCATGCTCTGTCCCGCCGGCGACGGTTAGCCACCCTTCCGAGGGAAAATCCTGGTCGGTTAAGACGAACGTCTCCAGGTTGTGGATAATGCGGATTGAGACATCGCGGAGGCCTGTTTCAGTATCATGAATCCGGACCACAAGCGGCGTGGTCGGCCCGACCAGCTCGAAGGGCTGTTCCAGAGAAATCTCGGGAGGGGTCGAATCGCCCCATCGCGCGTTTCCAAGGAGTCCTAGGTACGTCGCGATGAGTCCGAAGAAGATGACAATCAGCAGAACTTTTTTGGACACGATAACGGTAACTCTTACTTCAGGGGGAAATCGCCTGCGGGATAGAGAATGTAAAAATATCTTTCTAGTTATACCATACACGCCCTTGAGAGCAAGCGCTTACTCAACAAGATTTGTCGGAAAAGACGTAAGAAATGTCACACGGCTTCTGATGGGCAACAAGGACAATCTCCTATCTCCCACTGGACTCTTGACATCGACACGGTGATCGCCTAGCCTGTGCCGGGCCAAGTCTCGGTCATGGGTTTGGTATTCCCCCACCCCGGACAATCTGTGATTTTTCAGTTGAGATTCGGAGAAATCCTAACTTCTGGATTGTTTCGGTAGCGGTAGGATTCATGGATGAGCCTATGGCTTCATAGCACGGTTCTCGAATTTTTTTTCATTTATTCCTTTATTTTTGCAAGTCGTTACCCGATTATATGTCGAGAGTGCGTTATGCACGAGTACATGATCGACCTTTTCTGATCCACGTTCTTTTGATTATGGGGGCTCCATGGCAGGGTTAAGTGATGTGCTGGGCTGGTTTTCGAGTGATCTCGCCATTGATTTAGGCACCGCCACCACGTTGGTGTATGTTCGAGGTAAGGGTATTACCTTGAGCGAACCGTCGGTGGTCGCTATTGATAAACAAACCAACACCGTCTTGGCTGTGGGTGTCGAAGCCAAGCGCATGGTCGGTCGAACTCCTGGCAATATCGTGGCGATTCGCCCGATCAAAGAAGGCGTGATTGCTGATTTTGCCATGACGGAACGGATGTTGGAATACTTTATTACGAAGTCTCACAACCGACGAGCCTTTGTGCGACCCAGATGTATTATTGGGGTTCCCTCACGTATCACAGAAGTTGAACAACGAGCGGTCCGGGAATCCGCGGGCCAAGCCGGAGCTCGGGAAGTCTATCTTATTGAAGAGCCCGTGGCTGCGGCGATAGGCGCCGGGCTTCCTATCACCGAACCATCAGGAAATATGGTGGTGGATATCGGTGGGGGCACGACTGATATTGCCGTCATCTCTCTCGGGGGCATTGTGTGCAGCGAATCCGTGAAAGTCGCTGGAGATTCGATGGACGATGCGATCCTGAGCTATATCAAGCGCCGGTATAATTTGCTCATTGGCGAACACATGGCTGAACGCGTGAAAATTGAAGTTGGATCAGCCTATCCGTTGGAGCAGGCCAAAACCATGATGGTCAAAGGTCGAGATATGATTTCCGGGATTCCTCGAACAGTGGTAGTGAACGATTCGGAAATTCGAGAAGCCTTGGAAGATCCCATTCATGCGATTGTTAACGCCTTGCGTAATGCACTCGAAAATACCCCCCCGGAATTGGCGGGTGATATCATTGATAAGGGTGTGGTCATTACGGGCGGCGGTTCTCTGTTGCCGGGTCTCGCGACCAGATTTCAGGAAGAAACCAATCTCCCTATTATTACGGTTGAGGATCCGCTCACGTCCGTTGTCTATGGAGTTGGCAAGGTTCTCGACGAAATCGAGTTATTCCGAAAAGTCCAGAAGTTTTAGCCCGTCTTCTATAGAGACGTCCCGGTGGGAAATCTTCTTAGAGTTTTGAATCGACTGTTCTGGAAACTATCTCAACAATTTCCCCTCCGTACCCCACGACGTAGAGTTCTCCAGCCCAATCTTCCCCAAACGAAGTAATTTGTAGGGTGGTGTCCAGTAGCAGTCGTGTGGTGCCTTCCCGGTATCCCCAGATTTCCCCGGAGCAAAAATCGCCGAAAACGTAGGTGCCGAACAAGGCTGGAATCTTCGCCCCGCGATAGACATACCCACCTGTTACAGAGCAGCGCCCCTGTTCGTGCGCATATTCAGTGACGGGGTCAACCAGGTTTGGAATATTTCGGCAATGCGTTTCAGGATCGAAACAATGCGTGCCTTCCAAGAGGCGCCATCCATAATTTTTCCCCTTCGTCACGACATTGATTTCTTCCCATTTGTTTTGACCGACGTCGCCAGCCCACAGATCGCCGGTCTTTCGATCAAACGAAAAACGCCAGGGATTGCGAAGGCCCCAGGCAAAAATTTCCGGCCGGCCTGGTGAGTTGACCAAGGGGTTGTCGGGGGGAATGCCATAGGGGGGATGTGGATCCACATCAATTCGAAGCACTTTCCCCAGTAGTTCATTTCGATTCTGGGCATAATTCTTCGGATCGCCACCTGCCCCCCCATCGCCCATGCCAATATACAGATAGTGGTCCGGGCCAAAGGCAATCATTCCACCATTATGATTTCCGTATGGTTGGGGAATGACTAAGAGGACGGATTCTTTCGGGTCAGCTTGATTGGGGTTTGAGGACACATGATATTCAGCAATGACCGTCGCCCGATCCTCCGCCCGGGTATAATTGACAAACACTCGTCCATTGTCAGAAAAGAGAGGATGAAAGGCTAGGCCTAATAATCCGCGTTCGCCCCTAGTGGATAGTTTTTCGGCGATATTCAGAAATGGTGATGGAAGAACGGTGCTCCCTTTGATGATGAGTATGCGGCCATCTTGTTCGACGACGAAGAGGCGATGGGACTCATCAGGACTAGCCGTCACAAAAACGGGCTTGGAAAATCGATGGTTGATGATTGTTTGAGAGTCGAGGGAGCTAGTGGAAATTTCCGGTTTGCCAGACAGTCCCCAGGCCAGTGATGGTAGCATCATGAGGCCGAGCCAAAGACGGAGGCTAGCCAGCCTGTTGCCCATATATTTACAAGAGGGGCGAGCTGTTGGGGAGGGTATGAATGCGAGCTGAGAAGGTGAAGCCAGGGATTGCACAGGAAATCCAGGGCTTGTTATAAACTGATGAAGCAGTCTTTTTAAGAAGGAGTGATACATGATCCTCAAATATGAATCAGATATCCTGGATGATGAGAACGCCCGTGGTAAGTTTTACCATGTGTGTCAAGGCCGGATCCAGGAGACGCCCCTGTCCGTTCCCCCACAAGACCAGCCCATCGAATGCCCTGTATGTGAAATTGATCTGGAACAGGAAGACTTCATGTTGGCCCAGCAACGTGGATGGGCATAATGGGTGTTGACCCCGAACCGTTTTTCGCTGGAAGGATTTGACGGCCATCATGTCAGGAAGCTCAGGACGAAAAACAGTATCAGTGATGCGGGGAAGAATGATCCTCTGCTCCGTCTGTTATGATTCCGTCCACGAAGAAAAATTAGTTGATGCGAAAAATTATGTGGAAGATCACGAAGCCTTTTTTGATCTCATTTGTCCAGGTTGTGAAGATCTAAACCGTCCTCTCATTGATGACATGCTTGGCAGTTCTGAGTAAGTCGTCTTTATCCCCAATCAGCCTCAGCGTCACATTTCGTCTTAAGATCCTCGTGCCTTCCATCGGTTCCTCTGGTTGAGCCACTCCTTCACCCTAACAATGGGATGAGTCTCGTGATTGTGTGAAAATTTTCCCAAGACGTAATGGGAAATCACAAAACATGTTCAATTCCCTCTGAACGTGACCGATAAGAACAAATAGGAGTCAAAGCATTCGAAGCCGTTCCCAACAAGGAGGTGCCTGATGGGGAGCTTCAGAGATGGGCCGTTTATCGGTAAGGTTCCTTGGGTCATACCACTACTGTTATGTGTTGCTCCCTTTCCTGCCTGGTCGTGTGATTCTCAACTCAATCCTCAAGCGTTTCAATCGAACGTCTCCAACGACAACGATCTTCTCCCCAATGGCATGCTAGCTATTCGCTATCCGGGAACAGGGCAGGAAGTTTCACCGCACGTGAGCGTACATCGCGTGATGATGACCTTACCGGGTCGACAACTCGCCATTCCCGAAGCCAAGAATCCCGAGTATCTCGTGGTAGAAGTCGATGGCACGATAGGGTGGATGACTTACCTTGTCGCCGCCCATGCCTTGTTTTATGGGGTTGGCCAGGATAGCTTGGGTTTTCCGGAAAGGATGTGGGTTGATTCAGAAGAAGATGGGCTCAATGGCAATGAACACTTAAATGGGCAGCAGTAGATGGTGGCCTGAGGCGTCAACTCAGAACAAATTGTCAGGAATCGATCTTGATTCCCCGGTTCCGTCTTTCTACACTACAGTTTCCATCGTGACCAAGGAGGGTTCGGTGTCAACTGCACGCTGGTCAATCGACAAATGGCACAATCTGTTTCGGATGCTTTTCCGTCCGGAACACGTCGCTTTTTTCCCGCACAAAGTCTTTCGTTGGGATGCCCAAGGGATTTATCGGGATTGTTTTTACCCATTCCCATGCGAGCACTTACTGGGGGGAGAAACGATCGTGGGGAAGTCGGTGAAAGATGTACTGCCCAAAAATGTGAGCTATTCGGTTCAGAAAGCCTTACGAATAACTCTCCGTCAAAGGTTGCCGCAAGAGGTGCAATGTGTGTTGTCTGCGGGGAAACATTTCTCAGTGGCGTCGGTCCGGTTCTTTCCCTATGATTCAGAAGTGCTGGGTTTTGTCACTGATTATGATGTCAGCGGAAAGCCCGTAATTCACGTCACTCCCGATCTCCCTGCCATTGGATTTCTGAGCCGACAGACTTGCGACTCGCCTCTAAGTTCTAACACTCTTCTCTAAAAATATATCCTCAAAAAATCCTGATGGGAGTGTTGAATAATAATAATTCCCAAGGGCATATTGGCCCACAGGTACGTTGGATATCGGAGGCCTCGGGGCGGTTCAAAAAAGCATGCCCTGAGCTTTGTCGAAGGGTTCGTCCAGCAAGGCCGCAGCCAGTTTTGCTCGCAGAGCGTACTTCCAGTACGTGAGCACGGAAAACTGGCTAGAACGCCGCTGGCGGCTTTTTTCAACAGCCCCCCTAATTCATCGAACAGGCGCCGGGTCCTCGGGGATCCCCGCAGGAGCCGCAACTGCCTGGATCAGAAAAGTTCATTCCACCGCCTGCCCCGCCAACGGCAAATCCTGTGAGTTGTTTTTCAAGATTTTTTCCCTGGCATTCTGGGCATGTTGGAATTGTGGATGCATGAACCAAGAGATCAAAGTGATGGGAACAGCCTTGGCACTTATACGCAAAAATCGGCATGGTTTCTGGACCTCCTTCTAAATGACATGGTAAATCTATTATAAGCCACATGTGAAGAAGAGGACAAACCACTTCTTCTGAGCGACCGGTTTACAAGATCTGATCGAGAAGGAGTGAAAGATGTTTCAAGAAGAGGAATCCTTTAACTTGAGATTTTCGCTGGAAGCCACATTTCCAGATGATTATGAGGGCGAGGATGACGAAAAAGCATGGCTCACCCAGTGGGAGTCACAGGTGAAACCTGAGATCGTCAAAAGTATTTTTCAGACGTTAGAGCGGTATCCCGAGTGGGCGGCAAGGTTTCGCAATCGAGGTGTGGCCGCATCGGACGAAATCGAAATTGTGTTAGAAAAAACCTATGCCAATCCTTCATTCAATTAGACGAGACTCATGACATTCTCCCTCAGATTTATCCAACGGTGTCTTTGTATAGGGGTGATGAGTGCGGGGATGGCAGGGTGGTCCATCCATGTTCATGGACAGAATCTCACCTATACCCCCACACCGAATAACCCGGTTGGGCGGGCGCCGCAAGCCATTGCTACAGGTGATTTTAATGGTGATGGACGATGGGATCTGGCCACAGTGAATGGCACGTCCGATGATGTCTCGGTCTTGTTAGGCAATGGGAATGGCACATTTCAGTCGGCGGTGTCTTTTGGCGTCGGCAAAATTCCGCTGGCGTTGATTGCCGAAGATATGGATCGGGATGGCGTGTTGGATTTGGTGTTGGCGTTGAGCGGGTCCGATCAAGTGGTGGTCCTCAAGGGTGATGGGAAGGGCCTCTTTCAGAAAGTGACGAATCAGACTGCGGGGAAGGGGACGACGTTTATCGCGTCGCATGATCTCAACGGAGATGGATGGAGTGATGTGGTAGCCATCAACAGCGGGCGGTTCGGGTATTACCCGCCCTTTAATTTGAGTGTGTTGTTGAATGATGGGAAGGGGCATTTACAGGAACCGGTTGTGTATGAACAAGCCAGAGGGGAGGGTATGTTTCCTACTGGAGTGTTTGTTGGAGAATTCACCGGTGATGGGACGGCGGATCTGGCGGTCACCTGGAGTCAGCCGAGTTGGAGTTCGGCGAATGGACTCGTCTCCATATTGACGAATTCCGGTGATGGAACATTTACCCCTTTCAAGGATATGCAACCGGGATTAACGTTGAGTGCGATTCAAGGTGCGGATATTGATCAGAATGGCCTTATGGATTTGGCGGTCACCAGTCTCTATGCCGACACCGTTGGCGTTCTCCTCCAACAACAGCCTGGAGAGTTTCACGCATTGGAACCCATCAAAGTGGGCTTTGCGCCAGTCGGAGTGGCTATTCACGATATCAATGGAGATGACAAATTCGATCTCGTGGTTGTCAATCGAGATTCGAATAGCCTGTCGCTCTTTGTGGGGAATGGTCGTGGCACCTTTACCTCGGTGGGGCATTTTGGTGTGGGCGCCACACCAGCAGCGGTGGTCGTAAAAGATTTTGATCAAGATCGTCTTCCGGATCTGGCCACGGCGAGTACCAATATTGACGGCGTTTCGGTGCTCTTGAGCGGGGGAGGGGCCATTCCGTTGCCT
Organism: Nitrospirota bacterium; assembly: GCA_029881175.1. Lineage (GTDB taxonomy): Bacteria > Nitrospirota > Nitrospiria > Nitrospirales > UBA8639 > Nitrospira_E. The sequence continues at coordinate 8,889 of JAOUNC010000025.1, forward strand.
AGCATCAGCACCGATGCGCTTGTGTTTGAGCAAGGTTCGGGTTCATCGTCTTCGGTCGGGCCGTCTTTCCAGGAAGTCAGGTTTTCCAATATCGGGCTGGGCCTCCTTCGTGTCGACCACGTCCACATTTCAGGTGCCGGAGCTGAGGCCTTTACGATGCAGGCCAATACCTGTCAAAACCTCACGCTGCATACTGGAGAATCCTGTCGCCTGCAGGTTGGATTCGCCAGCCAACAGGCTGGAACTCATCATGCCACCCTCACCATTCAAGACAATGCCAGCGGCAGCCCACGCCAGGTGATCTTAAAAGGCGTGAGCAAAGGGTAACGCTTCCCGAACATTTTTCTGTTCTCTCTTCAAACCTTCCCGAGCAATAGGGTATCCTCCTAGCCATCTATCTCATCATTCCCGGAGAATAAGAAAAACTGAGTTGGCGATGCTTGTGCACAATCAACCAGGGGTATGGATTGGTATTGATATTGGCGGAACGTTTACCGACTTCGTCATCTATGCTTCCAGCGATCAATCCCTCAAACGCGGGAAGATTCTTACGACCCCGTTGGATCCTGCCGAGGCTGTGCTGCAAGGATTGGCCAAAATTTCAGAATCTGGCAGTCGTCACATGGTGCATGGGTCGACCGTGGCAACAAATGCCATCTTAGAACGCAAAGGCGCTCGCACGGGGCTCATTACCACAAAGGGCTTTCGAGATGTGTTGCTGATCGGGCGGCAAAATCGCCCGGTATTATACGACCTCTTCCCATCTATCCCCTCGCCGTTGGTTCCGCGTGAATGGTGCTTTGAAGTGACCGAGCGCGTGGATTATGAAGGGAACATCGTGACGCCCCTTCAGGAAGAAGAGCTCGACGAGATCATTGAAACAATAAAGAAACAGCATATCCAATCAGTGGCCGTCTGCCTGCTTTTCTCGTTTGTCAATCCAACCCATGAACAACGAGTGACGCAACGGTTGCGTGAGGAAGGGGTGTTTGTCACGGCCTCTTCAGAAATCCTGCCCGAGTTCCGCGAATATGAGCGGACAAGCACCACGGTCGTGAATGCCTATGTCTCGCCGGTCTTAGACACCTATCTTGGTCAGCTCGAACGAGAGATGGCACCCACCGAGTTTCATATTCTGCAATCCAACGGAGGGCGTCTCTCCGTAGCCCAAGCGCGTGGGCATGGGGTGCGCTCCATTCTATCGGGGCCGGCGGGCGGGGTCGTGGGTGCACGGTATATCGCGGGGTTGGCGGGCTTCAATCGCATCCTGACATTCGATATGGGTGGAACCTCCACAGATGTGTCGCTGGTTCATGAAGAGATTCATGTCACGTCCGAGGCCGAAATCGCGGGTTGTCCTATTCGTGTACCCGTGATTGATATGCATACGGTGGGGGCCGGCGGGGGCTCATTGGCGACGGTTGATGCGGGTGGCAATCTTCGTGTGGGGCCGCAAAGTGCGGGCGCTGATCCCGGGCCTGTGGCCTATGGGCGGGGAGGCCGTATTCCGACCGTGACCGATGCTCATGTCATCTTAGGTCGATTACCATTAGATGGGTTTCTCGGTGGACAAATGACGCTGGATGTTGAAGCGGCACAACAGGCGTTCGATGAATTCAGTAGCCAGCTCGCTCTCCCATCTTCACCTGGATTGGATATGCGCCAACGCCTGGCGTTGGGCATGATTCAAATTTCTAATGCCCATATGGAGCGAGCACTTCGGGTGATTTCAGTTGAACGAGGGGAAGACCCACGGGAGACGGTGTTGGTGTCGTTTGGAGGAGCCGGGGGACTGCATGCCTGTGATTTGGCCAGAGTCTTAGGGATTCCACATGTCTTGATTTCGCCCATGGCGGCGACGTTGTCGGCCTTAGGTATGTTGGCAGCGGATGTGCAGTTGGATTATGTGCACACGGTGATGTTGCCGGATGACACGCCGTTTGAACAGCTTGAATCGCACACAACAGCCCTGGTTCAGCAGGGGGAAGATGATTTGCGTCGGGAAGGCGTGGCTCCTGAACAAGCCGTCATCATACGAACGGTCGATGTCCGATATGTGGGGCAATCCTTTGAGTTACAGGTGCCGCTGAATTCCCAATTTCGCCAGGAGTTTGATCGAATGCATCAGGAAGCCTATGGCTATTGTCAGCCAGGCGCGCCCATTGAGATGGTGAACGTACGGGTTCGTGCCATTGGCCAAGTCACCCCTCCGCCCATTTCTCGTCAACCGTTAGGGTCATCAGACCCATCCTCAGCCAAATGGGAGAAACGTCCGGTGGTGGTGGGCCAGGGCATCCAGAGCGTTCCGCATTATTGGGGAAACCGCTTGCGTCCGGGCCATCATGTGCCTGGACCGGCAATTCTGGTCTTAGATGATACGACGGTGTATCTAGGGCCTGATGACCAGGCAACAATCGATGCCTATTCGAACATCCTCATTGATGTGGGGGCTACCAATGGATGATCCCATTCGCACAGAAATCATGAAGCACCGGTTGGTGTCCGTGGCAGAGGAAATGGGTGCTCGTCTGCAAAGAGCAGCATTCTCGCCAAATATTAAAGAGCGCTGCGATTTCTCCTGTGCGGTCTTTGATGGGTCAGGACACCTGGTTGCGCAAGCGGCCCATATACCGGTGCATCTGGGAGCCATGCCGCTTTCCGTGCAAGCCTGCCTTGACACGTTGACCTTTGCGCCCGGTGATGTGGCGATGGTGAATGATCCCTATCGCGGCGGCACGCATCTGCCGGACATCACTCTGGTCTCCCCCGTTTTTGTCGATGAGCCACCTGATGCCTCTCTTGTCGGGTTTGTGGCCAATCGTGCGCATCATGCGGATATTGGCGGCATGTCGGCCGGGTCAATGCCGCTTTCGCAAGAAATCTTTCAAGAGGGATTGATTATTCCACCGGTGAAACTGATGGTGAAGGGGAAAAAGAATGAAGATGTGTGGCGGTTGCTTATGGCCAACGTGCGGACACCGGTGGAACGATCAGGAGACCTGCAGGCTCAATTAGCAGCCAATCGCATTGGCATCGAGAGGATGCAGGGGTTAGCGAAACGGTTTGGTGCCCAAACGCTTCTGGCAGATATGGACGCCTTGCTCCGATACAGCGAGCGCATGACTCGTCACTTGATTGGCCAGTTACCTATGGGCTGCTATCGCTTTGAAGATGCGTTGGATAACGATGGCTTTTCAGAAGAGCCTGCCGTCATCCGGGTGGCCATTACGATGGATGGGGAAGAGGCTACGGTCGACTTTTCCGGAACAGACGCCCAACGGCCCGGCAGCATCAACGCCGTTTATCCGGTCACCTTGTCGGCCGTCGCCTATGTCTTTCGATGTGTCCTGGGATTGGACATTCCAGCCAACAGCGGCTGTTTGCGCCCGATACACGTCCTCGCGCCGGAAGGGACCTTGGTGAATGCCCGACGTCCTGCGGCCGTGGCGGCGGGCAACGTCGAAACCTCCCAGCGGATTGTTGATGTGTTATTGGGCGCCTTAGCGCAAGCCTGTCCTGAGCGAATTCCGGCAGCCAGTCAAGGCACCATGAATAATCTGACGATCGGTGGTTGGGACGAACGGCATGGCCGCCCGTTTGCCTATTACGAAACCATCGGTGGCGGCATGGGCGCGGGCCCTCACGCCGATGGAGTCAGCGGCCGCCACTCACACATGACCAACACCCTCAACACGCCAGTTGAAGCGTTAGAATACGCGTATCCGTTTCGGATTTCACGTTATACCTTGCGAGAAGGGTCGGGAGGAAATGGCCGACAGCGAGGCGGAGATGGGATCGTGCGGACGTACGAATTTCTTCAACCCGCTGAAATCACGCTGCTGTCCGATCGGCGAGTAACCAAACCGTATGGATTAGAGGGCGGGGAGTCTGGGCAATTAGGACGCAATAGGCTAAATCAAAATGGGATTGAACAAGACGTTCCAGGAAAATGTTCCTTCCCGGTTGAAGCGGGCGATGTCCTCACCATCGATACCCCTGGCGGCGGCGGATACGGAAAGCCCTAAAGAAGACGTCCCACCGGGACGTCTCTACCACAGAGCCATCCTTGTGTGGTGTCATCCCCGCAAGTTGTTGGCGGGGATCCATCTTTAAGATTTTTCTATACACCTGGCGACCAAGATTGGGAAAATCGGTCATGGTCGACAAAATTCATCTGCCAAAGTTGGGGTGAGGGGGGCCGGTTCCCTTCGGAAATATTTTTAGGGAAAGGGCGGGTGAAGCATTCACAAACGGGGGAGCCCATGGTACGCTTTCTTCGATCGAATTGGAGACGATATGTCAGATTGTTTCGGGAGAGAATAGATGGCTGGTGTTGAAGCAGGGGTAGGAAGAAGACCTATCCGGCGACCGGCATCTAGGGAAATTATATAGTGCTTTAA
>JAOUNC010000367.1 GCA_029881175.1 Nitrospirota bacterium
GGTCCTGACCTTTGGCGATGGCTTCGATGGTTTTGTTGATGGCGATGCGTTGGTAGTAGCGAGGCTCCTTGCCGCTTGCGTCGTCGTGATAGTTCTGGAGGACAGTTTCTTCCTGCCAGGGTGCTAGCCCTTTCCATGCACGGTATTTCTTCCATAGGCTTTCCGGTGATGGGAAGCCGTTGAGCGGGAGTTCGGCTTCTGTTTGCTCGTTCTGGTCGGTGCGGTCGTGGAAGAGGAAGGCATCCCCGTTTGATGAGAAGACGAAGGGGATGTCAAGGGTTGTCGCGTATTCCAGGGCTTGCTGCATGCCGCTGCCGACGCTGTGCTTGTTATCTTTTGCCTCGATCAGGGCGATGGGGATGTTCGGCTTGTAGTAGAGAATGTAGTCGGCGCGTTTGGCTTTACCGCGAGTGACGAGCTTCCCTCGAACGATGATTCGCCCTTTCGTGAAGAAGACTTCTTCGCGGACTTGTGCCAGAACGTCCCACCCTGCTTGCTCGACCGCAGGTGTGATGAATTTTGTGCAGATATCGCGTTCGGAGAGGGTCTTTTTGTCTGGGGATCTCATTGGGGTTGTTGGCTATCTGGAAAAATAGGGAAAGTGGTTGTTTTACAAAGAATTTTTAGATTGCACCGCTTTCGGGTTACTCCTTGGGCATGCTACCCAACCCGTTGATTAAAGTACAGAATTATTGTTCATGCAGGTGTGTCGGTGGGGTGGTGTTCTGAATATTTGGTGGGGGGATAGGAACGAAGATGGATTCCCGATTGAAAATGTCGGGATTGACGGAAGGGGCGTCGCGTGTCAATGCACGGGGTTGGGCTGGGTCATTCGGCCAAGCTCAGGATAGACTTCGCCGAATGGGTCAGGGTGACAATGGGGGAGGGAGGCTCATTCATTAGTGAACAGGATTTTTTGTGGTCTGGTAAGAGAGAAGGGGACGAGGGTTCATTGAAATGGTCCCTCACAACATTTTTTATATTTCTTTCCGCTCCCGCAGGGGCAGGGATCGTTTCGGCCGATTTTGGGTAGGGCCCGCACGTAGGGTTCAAGGGGCAGTTCGTCTTCCATGGGTTGATCGGCCGCTGCGAGTGGAAGAATCCTGTCTAAGTCCTCCATGAATTGGGCCTGATGCCTCTGGTCCTGTTTTTGTTTGAAGAGGCGGGCCTCGTCATCTGCGATGAGGGTATCGGCTTCCTCCTCTCGACCCAGCCTATCCAGAAGTGGAAGCAAGCGTTCAAAGACGCCATCCCGTGCGTATTGGTCATCTTCCGCGAATACGAGGCTCTGCCAATAGAATTGTTCCGCAAGATCGTCTTGTCCAAGCTGTTCATACATTTCACCGCCCAGGATGTGCACCCAGGCATCCTCAGGCCAGCGTTTCTGGTTAGCCTGAAATTGGGTGATGGCCTCTTCCCCCCGGTCTGCCTGAGCAAGGATGAGCATGGCATCGCTTAAGAAACCAGAATCGTCGAGCAGGTGTCCCATTCCACGCGCCACGGTGACGGCTTCGTCGATCATCTTATGTTTGGCTAAATTCCATGGCACTTGAAGCAGCCAACTCACCACATCGGCGTCAATCGCCGATTCTATCTGTTCAAGGCTGCCGGGATGTTGCTGTACATAAACCCGCAGATCCTGAGCCAGGGCAAACTCGGAAGCAACCTGGTCCTTGGTTTGGCCCTCTGGTTGCCAAATTTCATCAACCGTTTGAGAAAGGCGTTCCACCAGTTGGGCATAGTCCAGATTCATCAGTGATACGTCCTTTCCTATGGTGTGTGGGTCACACGACTTCGGTGGTGGTGAGCGCTGCGTGGTTCGATTGCCTCCCAACAGGCCCTTCGATCACCTCAGGATCAGCCTGGTGAAAGGTCGAATGTCATACCTTTGGTGGTAGCTTATCAAAAGCCACCTATGTTCGTGCAACACACCATGAGGTACGGAAGAAGGGAGCACTTCTGTCGGAGGGAATGAGTCGAGGGGATCGACTTGAGGAACGCTTAAAACGTTCCTTGGACATTGAGCATGATGGTTGGTGGCTGTCCTTGCAAGACCGGGGATGGCAATACGTCCAAGTTCAGATTGAGCGTGGGTCCGGTTTCGCCAGGTTCGCCCGAGCCGCCAAAGGCGCCGGTGATCCCTTGTAAGATGGCTTGGCCGGGAGGCGTTTGTGTCAGGAAGTTGGTTATGAGTCCTTTGATTAATTTTCCCGTATCAAGCTCTGAACTTGGAGGATTGATGAATTGACTAAACCGTTGTTCGCTTTCGCGCAAGGATTCTGAAATGTTTAACGAGGGCTCTTCGAACACCAGTCGAAAATGAAACGGTCCGTGGCTCCACAAGGAAAATTCACTGGGCACTGAAGGGGTGGAGGTGGGGGATGATTGCAAGGTTGAGGGAATAGCGGGAAAGAATCGTGATGCGGAGGTTGGACTGATGGGTGCCAAGGGGCCAAAGGTTGTGGCGGGTGATATGGGGGAGAGGGCGAAATTGAATCTGGTGGGATCACGCGCCAAGAGGTCCTGGACTAACTGTGGTGATGACCCCAGGGTGGTGTTGAGTTGCTGATCATTTTCAATGTCGACGGATTCTACGTTGACGTCAGGCGAAGGCACGGAGCCTTCTTCCGGAGATTCCGTGGGACTCGTTGATGTTCCTGGCGGCGCGGCTGCTTGCTCGTCACGTTGAATGATGGTTTGTGAAGGGGTTCCTTCGCTCATGCGATGAATCGACTGAGACACAGGCCCCTTCATGGCTGTCAGGTTGCTCGGTTGACTGACGTGCGCCGCAGATTGACGACCCGAGGCATGCATCTGTTGCCACGCCTGGTTCCCCAGGGATCGTTGTTGTTGCACTTGCAAGGCCGGCCGTGCCGGCGCGCTCGTACTTTTTGGCGTGAAAGGTGTGCGTAATCTTAGGGAACTTGGCTGAGCGTTGTGATGTGTGAATACCATATGGCGATTGTTCCCCTTCGAAAGAGCCGCGCATCAACAAGAAGTTAGGACGTGATGATGTCACCCAACGTCAGGTGTTGAAGTTGCTCCTCGTCCAATGCGACCTGGAGAATGGCCAGTTGTTCCTGGAGCGCCACAATTTGCTCCGGGGACACCTCGAGGGATGCGGCCACCTGCTCCGGCTGTGCTCGCAACATCGCACTGATCGTTTCATTCGTCAATGGCGATTCAGTCTCGATGGCGTCAATGGTCAGATGTGCCACCAGTCTTGCCTTCGCTCGAAATTCTCGTAATTTGACAGGGGGAATGCTGCCGATCGTGCGCAGGGGGTTGAGACGAATGAGATCAGCCAGATTCTCAATATTCTCGTTGTTAAGGTCCCTGGCAAACATTTCCCCAATGCCATCAATTGCCAGGACCGGCAATGTGGCCCCAAATCCGCTGAAGGCTTCCTGTCGAAGACCGCTCGTGGCAAAGCTGAGCCGGATATGGCGAGTTAAGGTCATGTCGAGGCCTAAGTCAATGCGGGGATGGATGACCCGGTCAATCATCCATCCACTATCGGCCGCGTCGGTGGCATCCCCT
>JAOUNC010000366.1 GCA_029881175.1 Nitrospirota bacterium
CAGATGATTTTGTTCCGGAGAGTGGCGCCTATATTCCCAATCCCCCATTGCCAGAGAAGGATATCTTTGCCATTACAGCCTACATCATGACATTTGATAAATAACCGCAAGAATGGGACTTCATTTCCATGCAAAGGAAACAGCGATGATGACATTACGAGTTTTTTCTCAGCAAACAGTCGGCGGACACATTGGATGGAACATGGGGATTATGATATTCCTTTTATTGACGTCCAACATCACGTGGGCCGTGGAGAATGAGGACATCCAAAAAGGCAAAGTCATTTATCAGGAAAGCTGCCAGCATTGCCATGGATTTGCGGGAAAGGGAGATGGGGAAATGGCTTCCTATCTCACTCCACCTCCTTCCAACTTGGCGAGTCAAACCACCCAAGCCAAGTCTGATAAAGAATTAAAGGACGTCATTATGAAAGGACGGGAAGGAACGGCCATGGCGGGCTTGGAAGGGGCCCTGGAAGAATCACAATTGATTGATCTCTTGGCTTACCTCCGTTCCCTGAAACCGTAAAACCGGCAACGACTACTTTCTTGAAAAACTTTGTGTAGAGGGGATACTGAGGATGAGACTTAAGAACATTTCGGCTGCTTTTAGAATCGTAGGGAGTGCGGTGGGCATAGTCACCTGGCTGACCGCAGGTATAGCGATGGCCGATTCCAACCAACAGGAACAGGCTGCCGCACAAGTCACCGGATCCTTCCTGCAAGAATTGAGTGCCGCGATGAACCGGGAAATGAGCAAAGGAGGGCCATCAGAAGCCATTAAGCTCTGTGGAGAATTGGCTCCGGAAATTGCCAACCGGTTGTCCCGAGAAAATGGATGGCGAGTCACGCGTGTGGGTACTCGAGTACGGAATCCCTTACTTGGGATGCCGGATGCGTGGGAGCAGAACATCCTGAGGGAATTTACCGCCCGTGCCGCAACAGGGGAATCCCTGGCAGACATGACATACAGCGAAGTGGTGTCCGAACCTGAGGGGCAATACTTTCGGTTCATGAAACCCATTGCCGTTCAGCCTAAGTGCCTGCTCTGTCATGGACCGGCAGAGGCCATTCCTGAACCGATCAAGAAAATCTTGGCGAAACATTATCCTTTCGATCGCGCGACAGGATATAAGGCCGGAGATCTACGGGGAGCAGTCAGCATCAAACAACCATTGACCCGACAAGAGCATTGAAAAAGACTCACAAGAAGAATTATGTATTCCCAAATCATACACCAACTTCATCATGCTAAACACTGCATTGAATGGAAGTATCGGAAGAGGAATTGGGCAACAGGAGATCGGCCATGAAGGCATTCATAACGAGTTGCTTCATCATTGTGCCTCTAATCCCAACGGTAACTCGGATCACCACAAAATAAGTCATTCCGTGGCAGACTTGAGTGATCTGCCCTGGAATGATTAGAAAGATGGACATGATGAATAATAAGCAAAAAAATTTTCTGGTTGTTCTGCTTATCCTTATTGGTGGGATGTTTGTATATGGGGGATCTGGCGTTGCACAACAGGAAGCCGTTCCTTCTCTGATTGGCAAAGGAACCATTGAGGTGGATGGGGTGCGGGTTCCTGACATCGGCCCGCTTCCAACAGCAGTTCCCGTTCCGGCAACCAATCTCAACTACAAGGCCAAGGTCAAGTTAGGAGAGCAGTTGTACTTTGACGGGCGATTAAGCCAGAACGGAGCGGTTTCCTGCGCCTTTTGTCATACGCCAGGATTAGGGTTTGCCGACCCCAAACAGGTTTCCGTTGGGGTCGGGGGTAAACGCGGCGGGCGTCAGGCCCCGACGGTCTATAATACGGCGTTTAACCCTGTGCAATTTTGGGATGGCCGCGCAGGATCGCTCGAAGAGCAAGCCATCGGCCCCATCGTGAATCCCGTGGAAATGGCAGAAACTCATGAAAACGTCGTCAACAAACTCAGTCACATTAAGGGATATGTGGATCAGTTCCAATCAGTGTTTGGAGCCGGTATCAGCATGCAAGGCATTGCCGAAGCCATCGCGGCATACGAACGCACGATCATTTCAACAAACTCACCATTCGACCAATATGTCTTGGGTGATAAAACGGCAATGAGCGAAGACGCTCAGCGGGGGATGGTTCTATTCAAGGGCAAAGCGCGTTGCATTCTGTGTCATAATGGTTCAAATTTTACGGACAATCAGTTTCATAATCTTGGAGTGCCACAGGTCGGGCCGATGAAAGAGGATCTTGGGCGATACTATGTAACCCGTCGACCTGAAGATACAGGCGCATTTAAAACCCCCACGCTTCGAAGCATTGTTGAGACCGCACCCTATATGCATGATGGTGTCTTTAAGACGTTAGAGGAAGTCGTGGATTTTCTGGACAATGGTGGCGGTAAGAATCCTAACCTGAGTCCCCTTATGAAGCCTTTGGGATTAAGCACAGAAGAAAAATCTGACTTGATTACGTTTCTGAAGGCCTTGAAAGGTGAAGAAATTCCTTTCGAATTTCCCACGTTGCCAGAGTAAATTCAACTCTATTCCCCGCAGCAATCGGGGGGAATAGATTTGGTTGAAAATATGAAAAATATACACGGTGAATTTCTAGATCAGAGGGAGGCCGAAATAATGTCTGTCGCGTCATCATCAATCAACAAATTATTCACATGTGTTGGAGTGGGTCTAAGCAGCATTTTTCTCTTGTTCTGTAGTGGGATGCCCCTGTGGGCCGCAGATCAACAGCAGGCCGAAGTGATGATCGACAATGTCTGCTCCACATGCCACAAGTTTAAAGGTGAAGCTGAAAGCCGGTTTAACTTGAAAGCTCCTGATCTGATGTGGGGTGGGAGTAAGTATCAGCGAGATTGGCTGATTCGATGGCTGACAGGGAAAGAACCGATGCTGTATGCCAAGAGTTATCGTTGGGATCAAGGGCAAGAGCCCGATGTCCACATTTCCGTGACTCCGGCGCAAGCCAATGCCCTCGCGGATTATTTTGAAAAGCATTTGGTTGATTCCCGAGTGACAGTTGGAGCTTTTGATCTCACAAAGGTCACCAAAAAAGACGCGAGTGACGGGGCGTTCATCTATAAGGAACATGCCTGTATCGGCTGCCATACGATTGAAGAAAACGGGCAACTCGTTGGCGGGCCGCAAAGCGCCAATTTGGCTGATTCGGGAAACCGCTATAATGCCGATTGGCTCTTTCGTTTCGGGATCAATCCTCAGGACTTCACGCCTCATAGTGGAGAATTTTTAGCCGATGCCACCGAACCTCAACTTCGTAGTGTCATTGGCTACTTGATGACGCTCGGGGTCAAAGATTTCAAGTTTTATGAGCCATGGACCAGCCCGGAGTTTGCCACAGCCAATGTGGAACGAGGTGCCGTGGTCTATAAAGAATATTGCTCCCAATGTCATGGCGTGGAAGGGAAAGGCGATGGTCCGGCAGCGTCGGGATTAAGTCCTAAGCCTGCTGTGCATGCCAATATTCCTTTTGAGAAACTCCCGATGGAGTATCTCTACAATGTGATTACCCACGGTGGACGAAG
>JAOUNC010000368.1 GCA_029881175.1 Nitrospirota bacterium
GCCATCTGTATTTGTTTGCCCATTAGACGTTCCCTTAAGTTGGAAATGAAAAAGAAGGGGATTTTTTATTCCTGCTCAAGTGGGCAATATAGTATATCCTAGAGAGTTGGCTAGTCAGAGCCATAAAAATATCTCTGCTCCTTGCTGTTTCTTTGGCTGCCCCATTAGTTGAAAGCGCGGTCTGTTATTCCGCAAGTAAATTGTTCCTGTTCTTCCTGGGATGCTGTGGTTGTCTGTTGGCGTTTGGCTAATAATTGCTGCAAGACCGCTTGGCCCTCTTGGTAGCGTGGGTGAAGAGCTGTTAATTCTTGCATGGTGGTAATAGCTTGCTGGACCTGGTCGTTTTCCAATAAGACAGCTGCTAAATGTAGCCATCCTTCTAAGTGCTGTGGATACTGGTTGACCAGTGATCGTAAGGTCCGGATGCCTTCCTGTGAATGCCCAGATTTCACACAGTCTTCTGCATAGGTTTCATAAAGAGCGATGTCTAAGGGGGACGGATGTTGTGGATGTTTTAGTGGCACCCATTCGACGCTCATCGAGGGTTTGATGGCGTGGATTTTTTTGATGATGTGGAAGCGATGGTCAAATGGTTGATGAATGTCCGTGGATGTGACAGTTACTTGGGGGTCGTGGCAAAAGGCCAGGCCATTGTTATGCAGTTTCTGCACAATTTCTTTGAGGGGATATGAGCGAATGCCAATCGTATCCTCTGTTGGCACATCGTGATAAGGGCCAATGGGCAGTTGTAGGACCAGATAGCCTTGAGGATTCAGCACTCGATTGATCTCACGTAAATATTGTTCAAACACCGGTCGTGCCATATGTTGAAAGGTCACATAGGAATACACCAGATCAAAGGATTTATCGCCGAATTCCTGAAGGTCCACGCCGGAAGTTTCGAGGGTGGTGACATGGGGATATTCTGAGAGCCACGTTTTGCTCTGTGCAATCATGGCAGAAGACACATCCACGCCGACTAATGCCTCAAAATAGGAGGCCAATGGTTTTAATACTCGTCCAATTCCACATCCAATATCTAAGACTTTCCAGGATGGCTGGTATAGGCCTTGTAACGCGATGAGGAGGGCTTGTGCTGTGTCTTGCCCTGATTGCGCAAACACATCTTCGGTTTGATAATTTTCGGTGGCAATCCAAAATCGTGCATGATGTTGTGCGCGTTGGTTCCAGTCTTGCTTCATTTTTTCAGAAATATTCATGGTTGGGATCTTCCTTCATGAAGGATAAAGCTGGAGTAAAAAAATACACAGAAATGGTTCTGGAATGGTTCATGATAAGAGCAATCTCTGATTTCCCAAGAAAAGTTTTTAGAGCAAATTTGCTGCCAACTTTTCGGTACTGCGAAGTCAATTTGCGTGAAGGACGGTGAGCGGTGTTTGAGGGGTGATACAGAAATATCTGTGTCAAAGCCCGGCAGAAACTTCAACGAGTCTGATGGGCAAATGATGAAAGGAAGCAGAAAAGTCTGCCCACCTCTTCTTCACTGATGAGGGGTATGACGAATAGACCCAATGGAGGAGACAGTAGAAACAGTAATTAGGCAAAAATATCAATGCGAGAGAAGGAGGCGTGAAACTCTCCCTGCTCAGAAGCAGAAGCAGAATCGGTCTGGTCCTCTTTCTGGAGTTCTTGCCGAGCTTGGGCTTCTAAGCTATTTGCCGATGCTGCCACAGCCCGGTCTTGTGCTGATGGATTGGCTGGAGCTAATGCCGCAGAGCGAATTTGTTGGGCCTTGCGAAGTGTGGCGGCAGGATTTCCTGACACGGGAGAGGCGTCAATACTGACTTCTCCTCCTACCGCATATTGTTTGCCGTCAGAACCTCGTTGAAAGGAAAAGGTCGCTCCACCTGCTGCCAACCCTCCAGCAGCGGCGAGGTGTGCTTGCTCATGCGTACGCACTTCGCGATCTCTTTGCCGCAGTTTTTCAAGTTCAGCCTGTTGATCCGGTGTCTCTTCTTGGGAAGGTGCTGATTTTTCCGTGGCTCCCTGTTCCCGAGGGCTTCGTGATAGGGGAAAAGGCGAGTGAGGGGTGAAGGGCGAAATTTCCATGATAATCAATTAATTTCTAGTATTTCGGTTACTTGATGCCAAAAAATGATGTTGTAGGGGGAAAATGGCAAGAATAATTGTAGAGTTGGTCGCAAAGCCTGAAAAAAATCACAATATGCACAAACTGCGTGCAGATTTTGCGGATGCCTGGGAGGTTACACGAGAATATTTGTCAATTGTTCAGAGCGGATCAGGCTGGAGGGATGCTTGTTGACCGAGCATGTGCAGGGCCGTCATTTGCAATGCCGACGCAATCTCTTAATGACTCGTTTTGTCTCCAAAACAGGTTTTGTTGGCCACATAGACAGGGTTCCTAGAAGAATACTGATTATTCCCAAAAGCAGGATGGTCGTGGGTGTATCTGGACGATTGATCTGGTCGACGTAAAGGGTTTGGACGTTTGACAGAACTTGGGCTGCCGCGGAAGGTCCTCCTAAGAGCATCATAGTAGTGATGTTCCCTATGATCATTCCAAGAAATATCTTTAACATCAGTAGTCTCCTTTGTGAATGATGGCTCTCCTGTCAATCCAGCCATCAATTTTGTTTTGTATGTTTCTGTGAACAGAATATTACGCCAGAGGCATACCTCCAATAGTGCTTTAAGGAATAGCTGGAGGGAGCGAGGCGAGTAAATACCGCGAACGGGCTAGAGCCCAAGCGGGTTTCTATTGATATGAGAATAATGAGCTCTTGACGTGAAGAGCGATGAAGAACTGTGGTGGAAATAACAGGAGCTAAGGAGGGTAAGAAAGGCCGCTAAGCCTCATGGTCCTAACCCTGAAGAGCCAATTGCACCATCGAGAGAAATTCATTGAAATTGCAGGGTTTATCCAGGATGGCAAATACTCCGGCCGTACGTGCACGATGCTTATCTTGTTCGTTAAGATGCCCACTTAGGAGAATAACCGGAGGTTCGTTGGCCGGCTTCTGGTGCAATTGGATTTGATCAATGAAGTCTAAGCCAGTGAGAACTGGCATTTGATTGTCGGAAATAATCAGATCAGCCTGGTGAGAAGCTAACCATTCTAGGGCTTCCGAACCATTACCCATTTCGACGCATTCTATGTGTTGGGACTCCAAGACGAGCCGGAGGGCTTCACGGGCACTTAGATTATCATCGACTAAGAGTACTTTTTTCATGTTGGCGTCCCACCCTTTTCCTGTGGTTGGTCTGTGTTCTTGTCCAGTAGATTGTATAACCTGCCATGTGAGAGCCAGGCTGTCTACCCCTCGCATAGACTATGGGGCTGTTGAAAACAAATGTCCCACCTTAATCAGCATGGAACAAGCAAGGCGGCGTTCCCTGCCTTCACGCTCGCCGCTGAAGCCAGCTTTGGCGCGCAATCGGCCGGAGCGGCTCCCAGCCTTCGTAGCCGAAGCTACTTCGGCGGAGTAGGCTCGGCCCAGGCAGGTCGCCATTTTTCCGTGCTCCCGTACTGTGAGTACGCTCCGCGCGCTAA
>JAOUNC010000369.1 GCA_029881175.1 Nitrospirota bacterium
AGGAGATCTTCCTGACAGTTACGGTTTCAGCTGCCTTTCGACCTTTTCGGCCAATCACCAACCCTTCAAAGATCTGGATTCGCTCTTTTTCCTCTTCCTGGCCTTTCTTTTTGCTGGAAACCCGTGCTTCAACAACTCGGACTTTGACCCGGACGGTATCACCGATTTCAAAAAATGGGACGGTTTCTGATGCAAAAGATTGTTCTAAGCGTTCTAACTGATTCATGCGTGCCTTCCTCCTTCAAGGTCTCTGCGGATCGCATCCCGCCGAGGTATAGTCGTGTTCAAGTTCTTGTAACAGTTGGTGATCTTCTCTATTGAGTGGATGATGATCCAATAAATCAGGACGTTTAAGCAATGTCTGACGAAGCGATTCTTTTCGGCGCCATCGACGAATTGCTTCGTGGTTACCAGAAATCAACACGTCTGGGACTAAATGGCCTCGAAGGTCAGCCGGGCGCGTAAAATGAGGATAATCTAACAAGGACTCGACAAAAGATTCTTGTTGGGCCGAATGGGGATCCCCTAAGACGCCTGGAATATGTCGCATGGCGGCGTCGATTATCATGAGAGCCGGGAGTTCCCCCCCAGTCACGACGTAATCGCCGAGAGAGATTTCTTCCACCGACAAATGGGTGCGCACACGTTCGTCGATGCCTTCATAATGTCCGCAAATAAAGACCAGTGGACGAGATTCCCGGCTCAGTTCCAAGGCCAATCCATGCGAAAACCGAATCCCTTGTGGCGAGGGAAGAAGAATGCGGATGTCCCCTACCTCTCGTTGAAGGGCCTCAATTGCCAGAAAGATGGGTTCGGCTTTCATCACCATGCCACCTCCGCCTCCGTAGGGCGTATCATCAGTGGAACGATGAGGGTCATTGGTATAGTCACGAAGATTATGCGTTCGCAGCGTGAGCAGGCCTTTTTCCTGGGCACGTTTCATGATGCTCTGGGAGCCCACTGCCTGAATCAGTTCTGGAAAGACGGTGAGAACATCACAATGCATGGCTAAGGTCCCACCATTCTTTTGAGGCGACATGTAGGCATTGATTGTCTAAATCCACCTTCTCAATGATTTTTCGATTGGCAGGGATAAGAAATTCTGCCTCCTTATTTCGTACCACCAGCACATGATGCTGCGGATATTCTCGTATTTCTTCGACATGGCCCATGTATTGTCCATCAGGGTCTTCAACGCGAAGTCCGATTAATTCAAATTGATAAAACGTATCAGGTTCCCGTGGGAGATCGTGGCTCGTCGGAATGCAAACCCACGCCCCACGAAAAAGAGCGGCTTCCTCTGGTGTTGAAAACGCTGAAAATTTGACAATATAGCCACCATTGACTTCTCGTACCTGAGTCACGGTCGTCTCTTTTTGAGACTCAGTCCCATGCGGGAGGGTGAGGTACACTGTCTGCAGGCCTTCGAACCGTCCTGGCACGTCAGACATGGACTCCACCTTCACCTCACCTCGGATCCCAAAGGGTTTTAAGACTCGCCCAATGGTCACGAAAGAGTCAGTCGGTGGTTGAGTCGGACTCAGCACGGTAGCCAACATGATAGAAAATTTCTGGCGCGAATGCCTGACGGTCCCATGGTGCTTTCACCACCCCTCTCACTCAAAGCAGGCCTTATGCAGTTGCGCGTTTTTTTGATTCCGCTAAGGCTTTGTAGACTCCGGTATGGCGCAATAAGGCTCGAACCGAATCTGTAGGTTGAGCGCCCTTTTGAAGCCAATCCAGCACGCGATCTTCCTTGAATGATGCTTTATCACTTTCTTTCAAGGGATCATAGGTGCCGATGATTTCAAGAAACCGACCGTCTCGCTTCATATGGGAATCTGCTGCCACTACCCGGTAAAATGGTCGTTTATGCCGACCCATTCGCGTTAATCGTAAATGAACTGCCACTGGAATTCTCCTCTAGTGAAAAATGAACACATGAAAAAACAAGGCGTCGTGCTGAATCTTATCGAGCATGGATGGCTCGGATTAGCTTTCCTCGTTTCTTCTTCTTCTTTCCGATGCCCAATTGCCCCCCGACTAATGATTTCATCATGCGGCGAGCATCCAAAAATTGTTTGATTAACCGATTAATTTCAGGAACAGAGGTTCCGCTACCCTTCGCAATCCGTTTTTTGCGATTTCCATTGAGAATCGTGTGATCCCGTCGCTCTTTGGGCGTCATGGAATCGATGATGGCCACCACTCGCTTCATCTCTTTCTCAGGGACGACCGCATTTCCAGCGCCACCGGCGCCCATCATATTCTTAATTTTCTGGCCACCGGGGAGCATGTCAAGAATCTGGTCGAATGATCCTAGCTTATTGACTTGCTGAATTTGGTCACGAAAATCCTCCAACGTCAGAGTATTACTGGAAACCTTTTTTTGCAATGCCTGAGCTTGTTCTTCGGAAAAGCTCTCCTGGGCTTTTTCAATCAAGGTTAGCATATCGCCCATGCCCAAAATACGGGAGGCCATGCGATCCGGGAAAAAAGGCTCTAACGCATCCAGCTTTTCCCCGACTCCCAAAAATTTAATAGGTTTGCCAGTCGCAGCACGAATGGACAAGACAGCCCCACCTCGAGCATCGCCTTCGACCTTAGTCAAAATGACGCCGGTCATCTCCAGGGTCTCATTGAAACGTTCTGCGACGGAGACAGCTTCCTGGCCGGTCATGGAATCGGCTACTAGGAGAATTTCCTGGGGTTGGACACCGGTTTTGATGTCCACGAGCTCCTGCATGAGTTCTTCGTCGATATGCAAACGTCCGCCGGTATCGAGGAGCACTACGTCATAGCCATGTTCACGGCCACGTTTAACTCCATCCTGGCAGGTTTGCACGGCTTGTGCGCCAGGTTGCCCCTCGTTCGTTCCACGATGGACGGGCACATCCAGGTCAGTCCCCAGCGAGGCCAATTGGTCTCCAGCAGCTGGGCGTCGAGGGTCGGCGGCAACGAGTAAGACACGTTTGCCGTCAGCTTTAAAGAAATTAGCAAGCTTTCCGGTGGTGGTGGTTTTGCCTGAACCTTGAAGTCCGACCATCATAATGACGGTTGGGGGCTGTGAAGACAGATGGAGGGCGCTTTGTTCATGCCCCAACAGGTCACGCAACTCTTCCCATACAACCTTCACGACCTGATGGGCCGGCGTCAGACTTTTCAGGACTTCCTGCCCGACGGCCTTCTTCCGAACCTTCTCAATAAAGTCTTTAACGATCTTAAAATTGACGTCGGCTTCTAATAGCGCCAACCGCACCTCTTGCAAGGCATCGGTAATGTTTTGCTCAGTTAACACGGCTTGGCCGCGTAACTTATTGAAAACATTCTCGATTTTTTCTGTCAGTGAAGAAAACACGGAAGGTGGTCCTATGGTAAAAACGCCATTTTAAGCAAACTCAAGACAATAGTGAAGGGCCTGGTCCGCTGTCAAGTAAGAAGGTGATGAGAAAAGACTTTAGGCTGAGTTATAGAAGAGGTCAGAATGAGAGCCCTAATATTTCCAAGATTCCAAGTT
>JAOUNC010000370.1 GCA_029881175.1 Nitrospirota bacterium
TCCGCTCAACATGACGGGCCTGGCGCGCAGCCTCTGGCCTGATGGGTTTCAGGAACATTGGCGCTTTGTGCAGGGGCCGGAAAACCACGACATTGTGTACCACGGCCGTGAGCCACGTATTGCCCGACTGGGAGATCCGAACGATCCCCGATCGTGGTTTGCACGCAGCCGTGCTCGTGTCGGAACCGGCATTGGCCTGACCGCACCGGGCATCCCGATGCTCTTTATGGGTCAGGAGTTTCTTGAGGACAAGCAATGGTCGGACAACTTTGAGTTGCATCAAAACCTGCTGCTGCATTGGGCAGGCCTTGAGCAGGTCGACAAGCAGATGACTGATCATGTGCGATTTACCCGTGAGTTGATCAACTTGCGCTGGCGTTATCCGGGCTTGCGCGGGCAGGGCTTTCGCATCGTGCACGTACACGATCAAAACCGCCTACTGGCGTTTCATCGGTGGGTGGAAGGTGAAGGACACGACGTGATTGTGATCATCCATCTCGGGACGTTCAATCGCTTCGGCTATCGCATCGGGTTCCCTGGCGGCGGTTTGTGGCGAGAGATTTTCAACAGTGATGCTTACGAGAACTGGGTTAATCCCGGAGTGGTCGGCAACGGCGGCGGCATCTTTGCGGAGCTGCAAGCGCTACATGAGTTCAGCCATTCGGCTTCGATGGTTCTCCCAGCCAATAGCGTACTGGTCTTTGCACGCTGAGATGATTCCTGCCCTTAACTCTTGGTCTGGATGCTCTCTGGCGCTCAACCTTGAGGTATCTGAATAACTCAAGTATGGCAATGTGGATGAATGAATCGCAGGGATAGCATTCAAGAAATTCTCACTACAAAGGAGCACACGAAGGGTGTTTATATTCTATGAAAAACACATCCACGATTGAGGCAATCATGACCGGGTTCGCTGAGCGGACGGGCCTGATTCCCCCAGCTCGACCGCCCCGTCGCTATCTCTGGACCGATGCGTTTGCCGTTTGCAACTATCTGGAACTTTTCCGCCAGACAGGCAAGGAACAATACCAACAAGATGCCAAACGCCTCGTCTCTCAAGTCCACGGATTCCTAGGGCGACATCGGGAGGAAAAGAGGTTAAGTCGTTTGTTGATTGGCATTGATCCACGTGGGCACATTGCTGGAGACAGGCTAGGAAGAAGCAGTTATAAATACCCGGGTGCCTGCTCCACCCAATTGAGGGCTGACTTTGGGTGGAAGACGTCTAGCCAAACGGATTTGTCATTATGAGATCTTGAATCAATTGGCCATCGGAGAAATCTTCAGGCAAGGGGATCGTCCGGTCACCTTGGGCAGGCGACGGAATGTGCTACATGCTCGGTGAAGGGAGCGAAGGTCCCTGTGTTGTGGCGTGGAATCTTCGCAACTTCTAGCCAAAGAGTCTCTTGCTACTTGCCTGATCGTTATTTAGCATGAATGCGCATAGGTAATAGCTGAACTTTCGCCCATGCCCGCCTCGCTTGACCACATTCATTCTGGCACTCCGATGGGTGCGAACTTGATCGCCGATGGAGCGACGTTTCGTGTTTGGGCGCCGTATGCCCATTCTTTGCAGGCGTCAAAGGGATCGGGAGTCATTTATTGGAATTCCTCTCGGTAGCTCGTCCGGGATTGCTCAATGTCTCACTGTGCCTCCATCGCGACCGCTGGCCTTCAGTCGTTTCCTCGGGTGCCTTGCCCTCCATCTTCATGGCAGTCGGAAGTGCATTGGCGTGCTTTTATTAAATGTTAATATCTTGACACGTCAAGAATTCTTGATTAATCTTCTTGGTAGAAGCCTTTGATTGCTAGTCTTGAAAGATCTGTTGGAAGCTGTGATTTCGCTGAAGTTTTGCAGAGGGGGGATCGAGGAATGAAACAAAAGTTGGGAACCTTGCTTGAAGAAAAGGTTATGCGACTTGCTAAGCGACGCGCTGCGGAAGAGGGGCGGCCGCTCAATGAACTTATTGAGGATGCGCTTGTTCAGTACTTGGCTGGGAAACGACCACCCACGCGGGAACGGGAAATGGCGTACCACACGTTTTGTGAGCGCCCGCTCAGGCTTACGTCTGGACAATTCCGCCAAGTCCTCGAAGAAGATATCTGGGATCGATGAATCTGGACAGAATTCCCCAGGGCAGCCTTTGTGTGTTGGACACGAATGTCCTTTTGTACGCGGAGCAAGGGGTCTCCGTACAAGCACAGCAGCTTCTTCGTCGCATTGAACAAGGCGAACTGATCGGGGTGCTGCCTCAGCCTGTGTGGCAGGAGCTCACTCATAAACTTATGCTTGCGGAAGCCCTGATGCTTGGACACATCAAAGGTGGTAATCCTGCCCGTCAACTGGCTAACAAACTAAAGATTATTAAGGGGCTCACACTCTACAAAGAGAAAGTGAGAGCGTTGGTCATGCTGGGTCTCAAATTTGAAGCCTGCACGCATACAGACCTGGTTGATAGTGCCTTCCAGCTGCAGACCCGTTATGGTCTGCTGACGAACGACTCTGTAATCCTCGCTGTGGCCGCGCGCCTTGGGGCTGATGCCCTGGCCTCGGCTGATGCGTGCTTCCGTTCTGTCCAAGAGGTGAAGGTGTATTCCCCCTCAGACCTCTGATTGAATCCAAAAGTGATGGCAGATGCATCGTGGGAGACGCGATTTGCAATCAAACTTCCCTATTGCGCGACTGGTTTTGGGCTTGTCGGTAGGGATTCAGGTTTGAGCTAGCGCCACATTGCTTTTCCGAATGCCGCGAAATTACGAAAAGGGCCTAGTGTTTTGTTTTTATATGGGCTTTTCCCCCTCACCCCAACCTTCGTTTATTTTCGAAACGAAGCCCCCAAAGGGGCAAGGGGGGGTAGGAGTTGAACGTTAACGTATTATAGGAGGGTTTACGCCCATGTCTGCATCGCTTAACCATATTAATTCTGGTACCCCGATGGTGCGAACTTGATCGTCTAAGGCGCTACGTTGACAAGGAGGATAGTTATGAGATTTTTGAAAATACTAGCAGCTCTATCGCTATTTGTAGTATTTCCAACGCCCCTTCTCGCAAGTGAATTGGAAGGACAAGTGTTAGAAGGGAATGGGCGACCGGCTTCAAACATCCCCGTGAACCTCATTGGTCCGAATCCCACGACGCAAGAACAAGAAGAGCGGACAAATGAGAGTGGTTTCTATAAGTTTAAGAAGCTGGAGCCTGGAAAGTACACGGTAACCATTGCAGGCAGAAGCACGGAGGTTCACGTGTTTGGAAGGAAGACTCGGAGAGATATGCGACTACCATAAAAGAGGTCCATGTTATGGGTGAAGACCAAGGTCAGAAGAGCGAATTCTATGCAAAGTTGGAGTCTCTTGCTAAATTTTTGGCAGGCGTTGCCGCAGTTATTGGATCAATCTGGGTGCCCATTGTCCTCAGCAATTACAGCGAGCAGAGCCGCAGGACGCAACTCTATATGCAGATCATGACCGAGCGAGAAAAATCCGATACGAACATACGAGAAAATATGTTTG
>JAOUNC010000371.1 GCA_029881175.1 Nitrospirota bacterium
CCCCACATATCACCTCTTCCTATTAATGTCGCACCACTTAGGATATAGGTTGTGACCAGAACCATCCCGATTAGGATACGCCATGTCCGGTTGACAAGAACTGTGAAAATCCAATTTCTTCAAATCTATCTTTAATTTGAGAGGAATACCCTTTTAACGTCAGCCGACCAGAACGGGTCGCGGCCACAATTAACTGGACGCATGAGGAATCAATACGATCGATTTCCGATAAATCAAGCTCTAACATTCCTTTTTGCCGATGCAGAGAACAAAGATCTTCATGAAACTGACTCGCTTCAAAAATTGTCAAATCTCCGATGGGTTTTAACATGAAATCTACTGCAAGCATGGACTCCCCTTGATCTTCTTTCATATTTCCCTCTACCTTCCTCCGGCGTTTTTCTCCATTGATCTCACACTGTCCCCTCCTCTTTTTTGAACCCAACTCTCGACCATTCGGTATCTCAAAGTACAGACTCATCCATAGAAGATGCACCAAGGTACCTAAAACTATCGGATCAGAAAATTTTGGACTTAAGCGTTAGAATTTTTTGTGAAGTTAAAAAGGATCACGACTCAATCAGGCAAGGCTTTTACCAGGAATCCATAAAATCCTTTTTCCCCAAGTCCGAAGTACCACACCCGACGACCGATGGGACCACACCGGTCACAGAATCTACAGGTAGCCTGGGGATAGTTACCTTGCTTAGATGAGAAGTGAATCAATCTGAATTTGAATGACCTTTTTAATCTGTAACATGCCATCCATCACACCATCAGGAACGCTAAGTGCCTGCACAACTGGAAGAGCCCGTAGGGTTTCTATAGTTATAGGCAGAGAATTCAAATGAGCTGAGGCCAATTCCCTGGCCAAACATGTGATAGGGGCTCCTTTTGTCGGACTAGTGGCCAGATGATACGAGTGGGATTGATGAAGATTGATGGCCTCTTTCACGGCCAACGGAAAATTCCACTCATCGGCAAGTTGCCTACCGACTTCAACATACGATTGGTCCATGAGGCTGAGTATGGTCGCCCAGGGAAGGTGCGAGGCTGAAGCGGGGTGATATTCATTCACCGTATGCACGACAAAAGGTTTACCAATGGTATGGAGCAACCCACAGAGGAAGGCTGAATCTTGATTTTGTCCAATCATTCCGGCCACGGCCTTGGCATAGAAACCTGTTGCTATGCACTCTGCCCACAAGCCCTTGACTTCGGCCTCATAGCCGCGGTCATTGAACACACGGGATTGAAACGATAAGGCAAACGCCGTTCCTCCCACGAAATTTAACCCCAGCCACGCGACAACCTGCTCCACGGATTGAATCTGACGAGAAGCGCCACAGCCCGCCGAATTCGCTGCCTTCAGCAGCTTGGCAATAAGAACCGGGTCTTGTTGAATGAGTTTGGTCAACTGGCTCGTATTGGCCTCAGGGTCAGTGGTTAGCGCGAGTACCTGCTTCGCGATTTGCGGAAGAGGTGGAAGATTAAAATCTTTATTCTCCAACCTTTTAAGTATTGGAAATAACAGCTCATCCATGTCGGGAGAATCAACGAGAGAAGGGGATGTCATATCAACCTTTCCCTGGAGTTGGCCACAACCTGTGAGAACCAGAGGGGGCTAATTGGTCTTTTCTAACGAAATTAGCCATTCTTGCCCCTATGTTCGCTAAGGTCAGGACTTGCAGTACATATCCTTCAAACACCTCAAGAGAGAGGCAGATTTTGGCTTCTTCCAAACTTTTGTGCGCAAACATGAGAAGGCCTAAGCCAACGCTATCCATGGAAGGAACATTGTAAAAATTGAGAATAATCTGCTGAGGTCTGGAGAGTTTCGTCTTTTGAATGAGACCTTGAAAGACCTTGTGCGCTGGAAAATCCATCCGTCCTTCCACGGTCAGAACCAGGCCGCCAGCATGAATGTGATCCGATATTTGCATTAAGAGTGCTCCTACTCTAGTCTTCTGAGAAAATTAGTCAAAGGATACGTCCGAAAAAAAAGTTACCCGACTTCTTTCTGTTCTCGTCCCACCAGATCCCTGACCGAATCCTGTTGAAACGCAACCTGATTTCCAATGTTCACGACACAGACCACTTGATTGCCGTTTCCCTTATACTCCATTGAATCAAAACTCAAGACCTTCGCCATGGCGATTCCTCGTCCATGACTTTCTAACAATCGGTCCGGGCTGATTTCTTGATACTCTCTCCAATTAAACCCAGGCCCTTGATCCGTCACCGTTACCTGAATTTGCTTGCGATGCCGCTCAAACACCAGCTCCACAAATTTATCAGCATATTCAGGCAATGTCTGACGACGCGCTATTTCCTCTTCCCATTGATCGGTTTCTTGAAGATGCGTTTTTTCATCGTAGCCGATTTGCAAATTCCCATGTTCAACCCCATTCACGATCAATTCGTGTAACCCGAACGCCACTTTCTCAGGATTAGGACATGCTTGGGCGACCAGAAGGGCGAGGTCATAGGCTTCGTCAATCGATCGAATCCGAAATCGTCCCTCTTGCAAATACCCGATGGTTTTGACCTGTACGCGCAAGTTGTGCGCCAGACTCTTCCATTTTCGCCGTTCTTCCAATGCGGCACAGACAATGCGTCGTAATACATGTGAATCAAATGGTTTCGTGAGGTAGAAAAATACGCCAGCTTCCATCCCTTCACAGATGTCCTGTGGCGATGCTGCAGAGGTCTGCATGACGACCGGTATCCATTTAAACTGATCGTCAGCCTTCAATTCGAGCATCACCTCCAGACCGTTCTTGATGGGCATCATTCGATCCAGCAACATAAGGTCAAACCCTTGACGATCATGACGTAAGAGCTCCAATGCCTTAGCGCCATCGTGAGCCTGAACCAATTCATACGGTTCATCCCTGAGGCATTCAACCAGGACATCCAGATTCAGATCATCATCATCAACAAGTAATATTCGTGGTTGGCCTTTACTCATCTATGCCCTTCTTGGAATCCCTCATTCAATGCTAATCCGACTAAGGCCACGTCATCCCCAAAAAGACCGTTGACCTGCCACGAACGACTGGAATGAATGAGACTTTTAAGCCCCAATTTCATTGGACGAGTGTAGACATTTTGGAGCGCCTCCTGTAACCGATGTCTTCCCCAAATTTCGTTGTCTGCATTTTCCACTTCGTAAATCCCATCGCTAAATACATAGAGCCGATCTTTATCCAAAAGCGTGATTTCGTCTGTTTTGTAGATTTCATCCGGGGAAAATCCTACCGGCCACGTTTTCCCTCCAAGAACCACTGAAGGGACCTGATCTCTGACTAAAATTGAACCAGGATGTCCGGCGCTGGCAAACCGAAGAATCCTCGTCGACAACTGAAGAACCCCAACCCAGATGGTGAAATAATCCCCCTGCTCAGTCATAGGGTTTTCCATATTAAGTCGCGTGACAATCTCACCAGGATCATAGCCAGGAAACGATCGCGCAATATGATCTCCCTTAAACCACATGGCC
>JAOUNC010000372.1 GCA_029881175.1 Nitrospirota bacterium
AAACGATTTCCCAGAACCAGAACGCCCCGCCACACACATCGAATAATTTCCACTGTCATTGGAAAACGGATCAAAAGGCACAATTTGGCCAGAACGAGACGTTAAGATACAAACCGGATCACCAAACCCTGGCCAATCACCAACCACCGGCAACAAATGGGGCAATACGGAAGAATTTAATGTTTTCAATCGCATCAAACTATTGCGCAAATACCCCACATCGGGTGGAAGTGCCATGGGCAAGGAATGTAAAAACAACTTCAAGCTGATCACCGGATCGGGCGACACGGTCCAATTGAACTTGGCATAATGTTGAATAACCGTCTGCGCATAATTCTGAACAGCCTCAGCCGTCGCTCCAAAGACCAGAATATGATAATACGCGCCAATAGATGTGGCTCCATCTTCTAATTGCTTGACAGCCAAATCAAAATTTAATTTTTTCTTCGCAAGAGGAGGAATCATTTTTGCCAAAGTCGGTGAATATTGATTCGTGAGCAAAATATGTTTTTGGGACAATCGCGTTCGCTCAGTCATCGAATCTAAAAACACCACATTGAGCGTGATCATAAATCGGCAGGTAATTTGATCCATGATTGATCGCAACGACCCGATCAACTCACGATTTTTTGAGCCATGCCACGTCGAATCTTCCGGATCAGGAAACTCTTGCACCGTCAACGATCGAACATGCTGGCCATCTAACGTAAACCCATCACGATCTTGTTCCAAGACCGTATCAAACCGAACCATCTGCTCATTAAGAGGTTCCTCCTCTTGTACTCGATGAGGACGGGCCTCATACCCATGCGAGGGGTTACACAGAAAGTACATCAAGGTCACAAGATCAAGATCATCCAGACGCCTCAGACTTAAATTCCCTGTTTGAAGACTGGACTCAATTGACTGGACGAGCTCTAGCACTTTATCGGCCTCTTCATCTAACGCCTTTTTCGTATCCAAGCTCCGCGAGATAGGCACCCCGATACTCACAAACAGCTGAAAATCGCGTGGTCTCAGCTTTGAAGACGGAATCAATGAACTCTTTTGAGACTCCAAATAAAAACGCCGAATTTCTTCTGCCAACACCACGTAAGGAGAATCAGGCGAACAGGCTCGACGCATCGCGACCAGTCGATCTAATAACGGCTCAATATTTTCCGAAGCTAAAAAGCTAAACTGCATCGTCGATCCTTCGGGAAACACTAACCGAAACATACTCTCAAACTTTCTCAGCATGTCATCTGATAACCCCAATAATGGGGAGGCCATCCAACAAGCCCCAATGGCATCATTGTTCACATGCGCCATATAAAATAGCCCCCGCTCTTCATCGTATGCCCGATACGGCAAATGCTCACTCACCGTCTCCCGATTGAGTACTTCATCGAACTCCCACAAGGATTTCCAACTAAACCATCCCATTTCACTGTCCCCCCACAGGTTGCGCGTGCACCGGACGATAGACCGGAGCCTGCGTTTTCGGGGGAGTATATTGACGAATATTCTCCATCGCCCGGTTCACATATTCTTGCGAATTTCCTTGGTTTTTCGGCTTCACATCAGCAATTCCACCAAACGGCTTCTTCCCTATTTCCGGATACGCAGTTGGCACAATCCTCCGAGACAGTCCCCCCTGCCTGGTCAAAGGACCGGGCTGGCCGTAATCAAACGACGGGCCTTCTAATAAGAGATACACAATCGCTCCTTCAAACACTCGCTTTCCACCATCATCCTTCCATGGAGCAACCCATCCGGTGTACACAACCGGACCATTCACAATTGGCTTCCCCAACACTGTCTCATGTGTCCCATTCACCCTCGCCCATTCCTCCCCATCCATCCCGCTCCGCCCAGAATGGCTCTCTACATTCGGTTGGCTGCCTAAACGATAGACATCAGGGACACTGTCACACACTCCCCCATCAGGATCGCCCACACAGCTAAACTCAGACTTATAGCCCAAGCATCCCTGCAGCAGCGTCAGACACACCAAACCAAGCCCCATCCACTGAAAAGACAATTTACGCATCATCACTCTCCCTTAACTTGAGACAATACTGGAGACAATCGCTGTTTTAATCGGGAAGCGGTGGTTTTTCCGCTCACAACCTCTCCCGTTCCCAACACAAACCCAGGGGTCCCCCGCACACCCAATCGTTCCCCCCATGTCTTCATTGCGGAAAAATCCGGTTTCAAACAAGAAGCCGGAGCATCAGCTACCGTATGGCCTGCCATGGTTTGAGCAAGCGCTTCACGCGGATTCTCAGCACACCAGACTGCCGACGCCTTTCGCTCTCCATCCGGATGCTTCCCTGTCGCCACAAAAAACACCACACCCACGGACACACCAGCATCCAATAACTTTTCAAACTCCCCATGAAATTGCCGACAATACGGACAATCCGGATCAGTAAAGTAGAGCACGTCCGGTTTCCCAACAAATTCCCCAAACGTCAACATATCGTTCAACGGAATCTGAGCCACAGCTTCCGCTCGTTGACGATTCAAGACATCATTCGTAATATTTCGCAGGGTCACAAGCGAAAAGGCATTTCCGGTCACAAGCACGTCCCCACGAGAGTCGGTATAAAACACTTGAAACCCCTTAGGTGTCGTGGCCTCTACTTCCCATATTCCACCATCCCCCACCGGATGAATCTTCTGCACCATAAAACCAGGCAGCACCGACTGAAGCCGTTGTACAATAGAATCCTTCACGCCCAACTCAGGAAGAGCCGCCATACCTAAATCTGAAAAAAGCACCACACTCAACAACGGAATCAATAATCTCAACATTATGTTTCTCCTATTCATTCGAACTTCTCATTAAATCAAATCCTTCGCCTTCAACCTTCTCAACCACTAACACTGATCCAAAACGCTGAGGCTTCACTTCGATAACCGGGAAAATCTGATTAGCCAGTTCGGTGTACCGCTTCGACAGAATGGACGCTGAGCCACTCATTGCCCCTGCAGCCCCTCGAATGGCCAACGTATCAGGATCAGGCAACTCCAACGCTTGATTAGCACTCCCAGAAAGCACCACTCCACTCGACAGCGGCCGGAAGGCTTTCCCGATCCCCTCAATAAACCCAGCGGCTAACGCTCGAGCCAACAAGGCCCCGTCCCGCATAACCACACTTCCATGAAATCCAGGTTTCCCATCCTCACCCATCACGGTGGCTTTTAAATCTAAATCAACCGACTCTCCACCGTGATTAATACAACTCAAGGCCACCGTTCGAATATATGCCCGCTCAGTCGACGCATCTCCTGACCCCTCCCCCAACACAAAGCACTTTTCAAAATCCATCTTAAAGGTATTAGGAAGAATGCTCAGATCCACGACTTCCATCAGCACAGGCAACGGATTTTTTTGGGATTGCGTGCCGGCGGGAACATCCATCCCAGACAGCAGCCGTATAGGCATGGTGGTCCCACGTGGAATCCGATGTTTACCGGGTTTGCGTTGGCTCACCAAAACAGGCTC
>JAOUNC010000373.1 GCA_029881175.1 Nitrospirota bacterium
TCCCCTAGCGCTGTTGTTCTGGGATGTCCTGGTGCGCCACCTTCGTGGACGGGATCTCCGTTCCGTGTTCCTGTCCTATCATCTGCCGTTTTGGATGATCGTGATGGTCATGGCTGTCGTTCTTTGGATGCATCCCCGCTACGCCTATTTAGCCGATTTCAGTCTGCGCATCCGTCCAATTTTTGACAATGTCTTGAGTCAGGTGCATGCGGTGGCTTACGCGCTCCTCCTGTTTATCGCACCTTGGAAACAGAGTTTTGATCATGACCTTCCTGTTGTGCATTCTGTCTTTCAATGGCCTTTGCTTCTTGATCTGATGTTGCTATGCGGATTAATCGTCGTGGCTCTAGTTGCGATGCGACGATTGCCCCTAGTGGCGTTTGGCATCGGATGGTTTTTCCTCCAGCTTCTTCCGACGAACAGTGTGATTCCACGAAATGATCTCTTAAGCGAGCGTAACGTGTATTTGCCTTCTGTTGGACTTTTCATTGCGGTTGTGATGGTTGGTCAGGGGTTTTTTACCTGGTTCTTTAGGGACACATCATCGATGCCGTGGGTTCGTACAGGTTTTCGATCGATTGGTCTGGCATGGGTCCTGGCTCTTTGTTTGCTGACCGTCCAACGAAATGCCTTGTATCAGGACCCCGTTCTGCTGTGGTCAGATACTGTTCACAAATCTCCACAGAAAGCCAGGCCGCATAACAACCTGGGTCACGCCTATGCGTTACAAGGTGATTGGACGCATGCGATTGAAGAATTTCGTGTGGCCCTCACCCTCAAACCTGACTATTGGCTTGCTCAAGAAAATCTTCGAGCGGCCTATCTTTTTCAGGTCGGACGGCACGAATAAAATGTCAATGATGGTCATCTTGCGCTTAGTGATTCCCTGTTCCCAACAATACCTGCCCATATTGAAGCAATTGCTCAGCCTGTTTCCATCTGTTTTTGACGTTTAAGCCCACAAGGAGCACATGATGGCCGTTTTTATACATGCTGGCGATCAGACATCGTCCCGCTTTGCTAGTAAAACCCGTTTTGACGCCGGTGATATCTGGATCAAGCAAAAGTTGATTGGTAGAGGAAAGATGAACCTGGTGCTGACCGTTGAGGCTGGTGATGTCACGTTCGAGCGTGCGAACCATCATGGCAAAGGTAGGGGTTTGCATGGCTTCTTCCGTGAGTTTGGCCAAGTCTACGGCTGTAGAGTAATGTCCAGGCGCGTCGAATCCGCATGGATTGGCAAACTGGGTTCCGCGTAAGTTCAAGGCTTTTGCCCGATTGTTCATCATGTCGACAAATGCCGGCATCTCTCCGCCAATATGAAAGGCCACAGCCTGACATGCATCGTTGGCACTGGTCACCAGCATGGCCACAAGCAGATCATGGAGCAGAAATTTCTCATCGGCCTTCAACTTGAGACGTGGAGGGCGTTTGACGAGGGCGCGGCCATCTATGCTGACCACCTGTTGCGGCGAAGCTTTTTCCAGTGCTACGAGAGCCGTCATGATTTTAGTCAAGCTGGCGGGGGGTAACCGTTGCGTGGCATTTTTTTGGAGCAGGACCTGACCGGATTTCATGTCCATCAGGTAAACCGCGGAAGCTTTGACGCGTGGAGGGCGCTTGGGGGCCGAGCGAATCGTGGTCTCCTTCGCCCAAGAAATCACCGGAAAGCTCCAGGCCATGAGGCTCACGAGCAGGAGGCATCCTATAGCCTTGAGCCACAAATCGCTTCGAGTCTTCCTTGGAATGTTGTGTCTTTCCAATTTGGTCGGCACCGTATTCATGGTTCATCTGGTCTCATCGTTTATACGGATACATGCTCCTCATCGGAAAGACCATGAGCCTCTATTTCCCCTTATTTCATTAAATCAAAAAGATTTTTCAACCCGAAGCCTTCTTCCTGGGGCTCATCTTCTGTATGTTTCCCAGGTCGGCCTTCTTCCATGGGTTCCCGCTCCTGCATCAGTTCGTTCAGATTCGGCATCCCCATACTCATATTCATATAATCGGCAGGCACTTCAAAAAGCTTTGGATTCTGTTTGCCGATTTTTAAATCGTTGAGCTCCATGACCATCCGTTCTTTGGTTTCACCCTCCACCGAAATCATATCCATTTTAAGAGGAATGCCTTCCTTGGTGGTCCACCAGAATCCTCCGAGTTTGCTTCCGTCTTTCTTGGT
Source organism: Nitrospirota bacterium (assembly GCA_029881175.1). Taxonomy (GTDB): domain Bacteria; phylum Nitrospirota; class Nitrospiria; order Nitrospirales; family UBA8639; genus Nitrospira_E. The sequence continues at coordinate 2,180 of JAOUNC010000373.1, forward strand.
CATGATCACTTTGCTTTTCGTGGTTGTGATCCCGTTGATATCTTCCTCGCCAACCGTGGTTTGGTCAATGTGATAGTCAGAGAGGTCGCTTTTGTCTTTAGACTGGCCGAGACCCATTTCCATATACGCATTGGCATCCGGCATCAGCATCCAGATAACTTGTTTGTCATGACGAATGATCATGGTCATGGGCTGGCTACCGGTTTTGGTCTCTCGTCTTTCCTTGCCTGGGGCATGAAAGACCACTCCTTCCATGATGCCGTCCGCCGTTTCCATTCGTGTATTGCCGGAATACTCTACTTGCGGGCCTTCCCATGCCAGGGCAGGACTCACCAGACCGATGCTTGCTGCTAGCCACACGAGGATGATGCGCATGACAAATTCTCCTTATTGTTTTGGGATGGGAACGGGTTCAATCTCGCTGGAAAATTGTGGAATGATTCCTCTACCTGACATTGCAGGAGGCGAGACGCTACTCTTTCCTAAAAATCCTGTCAACTGGCCAGCGGGAGAAGGGGAAAGACTCCGCGAATGGAGAAACCGAAATGGTCCTATCCTTGTTTTTTGCTAAGGAATCATGGAGGCGAAACTTATGGATCCACCTTTGCCGCTTGAATACGTCCCCGGCTGATTCCGGATTTTAGTTACACATTCAGTGGGAATGTAATCGAGGCACGCAGCCTTGGGTATTCTGGAATCCTCCTGCTAGGAACTTGAAGCCACGGTTTCTTTTTTATGTTCTTCGATTATTCGGCTGACTAATTCCTTGGGCACGTCTTCGTAGCCAAAAAAATCCATGCGATAGCTACCTTTCCCTGCGGTGATTGAAGTGAGCGTCGGCGCATAGGTGAGCATTTCGGCCAGAGGCACATGCGCTTTGACGATTTCATGATGTCCTTTGACGTCCATGCCTTGAATGCGGCCACGGCGTGAGTTCAGGTCGCCGATCACCGCCCCCACAAGCTCATCCGGAACGGTCACCTCCACATTCATAACCGGTTCCAGCAATCCGGGCTGTGCGGATTCCATGGCTTTTTTCAGCCCCATAGATGCCGCGACTTTGAAAGCCATTTCCGAGGAATCCACCGGATGATGTGAACCATCAAAGACGGTGACCTGAATATCGACGACCGGAAATCCCGCCATGATCCCATGCTGCATCGCTTCAATGACCCCTTTTTCGACTGCCGGGATAAAGTTTCTTGGGATAGATCCTCCTACGATGGTATTTTGGAATTCAAATCCTTGCCCGCGAGGTAACGGCTCGATTTGCAACCAACAATCTCCAAATTGCCCATGGCCACCCGTTTG
>JAOUNC010000374.1 GCA_029881175.1 Nitrospirota bacterium
ATGCAATCCGGTATTAAACCATTGTGGGGAATTCGGTGCCGCCATTTGCCAGGCCAACATGTAACTCAGTTCATCCTCAAAGGTTTGAGCATCCTCGGGCGAGTCAAAATAATTGTGGTTTTTGCCCCAATCGGTCCAGCATCCGGCGAGCCGGTGGAAGACCTGACGGGCGTCTCGCTCACCGCCAAGAAGGGGCCCACCCTTTTCGTTGAGAAGGGGTGTGCCCTCGTCGTCAAATTGTGGGACGCCGGCCTTTCGAAAATATTTTTGGGCTAAAATATCGATAGCTAATTGAGACCAATGTTCCGGAGCCAGAATGTTGGCTTGATGAAAGACGGTTGAACCGTCAGGATTTCTGATTTCCGAGGAACGGGTTGAAAAAGGAATGTTCTGATACGGGCTTTCGCCAGTTTTGGTAAATCGACGGTCAATTTTCATGAAAGTCTCCTTTTGAAGACGGGAAAGCGCAGTGGGGTATTTCTCCGATCATGGTCGCTACTAATCCTGCGGCTTTCTGTGTTGGCTGGTTTCCAGGCTTGCGGTAATCCGTTGGAGTGGGTCAAAAATTAAGAGAACAGCAGATGAGACCATCACGCCATTCCTCCCACCCATTCATGAAGGGCGCTAATTCAAGGCTTTCAAAAGGGAAAATTCCGGCCTCTGGATTAGACATTCGCAAGCCATATAACAACCCGAGAATACACAGAAAAAAACAGGAAAAATTAGACCGAATGAAATAATTGGATGAAACCAATGACCCACAATCTATAGATGATGCTAAGGAATGTCAATACTAAATGTTGTGGAAAGCGCGTAAGCTATGGGGATTTCTGTGCAGAACTTGTGAGTTGAAAAAACATGAATATTGTTGCGGGTTTCTGATGGAAAATAGGAAGTTATCAACAGGGTGAGTGCCGGGTGATCTTGGTTATCCACATCAGGAGGGAGAGGGTATGAAAATTTTTTCAATTGAGTGTGCAGAAATAGCCGGTCATCAAGGAGTCCTCTGGAAACTTCAGGTCAAATAAACAGATGGCCTGTGGAAGAATTGGCGCAGATCGGGACGTCCAAGATATCTTTTGGTATAAGGGCTCGCTTTTCTTGAACGAAAGCTGCAAGAGAGGATGCCAGGGTGCAATGGATTTTTTCTGAAATATTCAATTAACTTTTCACTAAGGAGTCGAGCAATGTATGTTTGGAGTAAGCGGTTGGTGTTTGGTTTATTGGCGGCATTCGTGGTGTTAGAAGGGATCTTTTTCTTTATGACGGAGGGGGCTGCGGGCAGTCAGTTGCACGTTCGGACCATTCAATGGATTACCGTCAATTACATTTTGCTGGTCATATGGATTTTTGTCTGGATGATTGATCAGACCCGAGTGCGCGGGAAAAACGTGTGGGTGTGGGTTCTCCCCTATATCATTTGTCCGCTTCCGACGTTAGTCGCTTTCATTCTTATGCTTCAGCGTCGGGTGGCGTAAGCCATGTCAGCCAATCACGACACGAGATTGCGCATAGCGATAACGTTTATGGACGGAGGTTTTAATTGCAGATAAGCCAATAAGTAGCGGGCCAAATCGTCCTAACAACATGGAGAGCATAATCATCACTTTTCCAAAATTGGTGAAGAGTGCCGACAGGCTTCTGGTTCCTCCGTCTCCTAACGACATGCCCACAATGCCCATGGCTGAGGTGACTTCAAACATGAGTGATAAAAATGGCTGTGATTCGGTGGAGGCGAGGAGCAGGGTCATTCCGGTAATGAGCGCGAGGGCCATAATCGTCAGGCAGAGAGCCCGGGTAATCAAATCTGCTGGAATACGTCGGTGAAAGGCTTCCACATCAGGATCTCGCCGTAGCAGGCTCCAAATGGTGAGAAAGACGATGGCGATGGTCGTGGTTTTAATCCCTCCAGACATGCTGCCTGGTGAGCCGCCAATGGCCATCAAGAGCAGTAAGAAATACAAGGTGGGTTCTCGCATTTCTCCGATATTGATGCTGGTAAAGCCGGCGGTGCGGGAGACGGCGTGAAAATAGGAGACGGTGAAGGTGTTCCCAATAGAGAGGGGTTGTAAGGTGGCGGGATTATTCCATTCCAGCATGGCAATGACCAACGTGCCAACGCCAATGAGAATGCCTGTGGTGGTTAGCACAAGTTTGGTATGCGTGCCTAAACGGTATCGGGTGCCACGGAAATTATGGAGGAGGTCTTCAAAGACCAGAAATCCAATGCTGCCTAAGATCACTAACGTCGTGACGATGGCATTAATGGTCCAGTCGGATTGAAAGGAAATGAGACTGTCGGAAAATAAGGCGAATCCCGCGTTATTAAAGGCAGAAATCGCATGAAAGACTCCGTAGTATATTGCCGTATCCCAAGGGTAATCCATGGCAAATCGCAAGGTCAGCAGAACGGCTCCAAGGCCTTCTAGTCCAAAGGTGATCATGGTCACCAACTTCACGAACCGCACGAGGCCTTGCATGTCCATCGTGCTCATGGTTTCAGAGAGCATCATCCGGTCGCGTAACCCCAAACGACGTCCGAGCAGTAAGAGGATCATGGTGGCCATCAAGGCATAGCCGAGCCCGCCGATTTGAATCAAAAGCAGAATCACCCCCTGACCAAATAGGGTGAAATCTTGAGGGGTATCCATGACGATGAGGCCGGTGACACAGACGGCAGATGTTGCGGTGAAGAGGGCGTCGATCACTCCCAGGTGTGCTCCAGGTTTTGTGGCAAACGGGAGCATGAGCAAACACGCACCCAGCACGATCAGTCCGATGGCCGCTAAGGCAACGACCTGCCCTGGCAGGAGGCGAATGCCCATGAAGCGGGAGATGAGGAGTTTTCCAAATCCGGCATTCATGACATTAGGCCATTACGGTCAAACAGCACTGAGTAGAGAAGGAAGTGTTCGACATGATTCCTTGAACAGGAGAGAAGCTGAGGCTCTTGGGACGAAGGGCGCTGGAGATAGTAGCAAGAATTGTGGGTCCAGATCTTTACTGAGGTGCGAACGTTCGTCGCATGTGGATAAATCAAGAAAAATACTAGCATGTTCCTGAAGGAATGGGAACCGTAGAGGTGACGATCTTGTTGTCAGCAAAGGGCTTCTTTATAATCTCGACCCTATGTCTCTCTCAACGCCTCAACAACCGCGAGTGGCCTTTTCGACGATAGGCTGTCGTCTCAATCAAGCCGAAACGGCCCTTCTGAAGGATGGCTTCCGGCGCCGGGGGTTCATTCCGGTTGAATATGGGCAAGACACGGATGTCTTGGTTCTCAATTCTTGCACGGTCACGGAAGGTGCAGAAGCAGAATGTCGTCGGCTGGTCCGTCAGACTCTTCGTCAGTCACCACTCGCGTTTGTGGCTGTGACTGGTTGTTATGCCCAGACGGGTTTCGACGTGCTTCGTCAAATTGAGGGGATTGATCTC
>JAOUNC010000375.1 GCA_029881175.1 Nitrospirota bacterium
ATGGCGAGGGCAGCCAGTTCAACGATGGTGAGATGGAAGATGATTTTTTGGGTCCAATCATATTCAAAGGCTTTCGGTCCTGTCGTCATCTCGACTTTCACATACCCCGCCTTATGGGGTGTGGCTCGAAAGACCGTGAGGTGGAGGGCAGAGCTTTTTTTCTCTGTTCCACGATAGAGAGCGAGGACGCCCGGGGTGAACGCTTTTGCCATACGATTACCTCATCAAGACGGGGGAATGGGTGTGGGACGTGCCTGGGAGTTGGGCCGTGGGTGCTCAGGTGGACCACCACAAAAAATTTGGCGGCTACTCTGTTGATTGAAGGGTATGAATAGGTTGATAGATGTTGTTGTGTCCGGGACCCCAATGGTGGTGATTGCAGGCAGGGCAGAGCCAGTAAATTCCACGTTCAATAGCAGAAGGATCAGCGAGTATTTCGTGGTGTTCTATCAGCAAGGAATGGTGGCAGCGAGTACAGGCTTCAGGAGCTTTGGTGAATCGAATGACCTGTGGGGCATTCAGAGGGGTCCCGGAGGACCCTTTCTTTTTCTCGGTTCGTCGCGGTTGTTGTGTTTTAGGGAGGGTAAAGTAGGCCATAGGGATACCTCGTTGGATAAAAGGTGTTCTAAGAAATCATTACGGGACTGAAAGGAAGTGTCTGGGGCAGAATTGAAGAAAAGTAGCTTGTTTTTGCCTTAATGGGGCCTATAAAGTGTTGCTTCTGAATGGAAACCTGCTCAGGAAGAGCGAGGGGTCATGGTCTGGCCCTGAGCTGTTTCTGAGTATTTTTTTGTCTTCAATAGGTGTGAGATGACTGAGATTAGTGTGGGGTTAAATTTTTTCGCGCTCAGTGCGCTCTTTAATGGTCTAGCAGCCTTGGGGTTAGGGCTCTTTATCTATTTGCGAGATCCGAATGATTCTCGCCACGTCTCGTTCGTCTATATTTCAGTCGCCGCGTCGGTGTGGAGCATCTTCTATGTGGCGTGGCAATTTTCGACGACGGAAGAATGGGCTTTGGTGTTCTTACGGTTGTTGATGGCTGGGGCTATTTTTATTCCTGTGACCTGGCTTCATCATACCCTGTATGTCACAGGGGAGATGGCTGAGCATCGGCGATTTCTTCAGTGTAATTATGGGATGGGTGTGGTGTTTCTCGTCATGGACTTTACGCCAATTTTCATTGAAGGCGTGAGGCCGATTTGTGGATTTCTCTGGTGGGGGATCGCCGGATGGGGTTTTACGGGATGTTTAATATGGTGGAGTGGGCTCGTTGGGTATCTGTGGTGGTTGCATTGGAAAGCTTATCGCAGGAGTCAGGGATTAGAGCGCCGGCAGTTTTTGTATTTGTTAGTCGGGACTGTCGTAGCGTATTTCGGTGGGGCGACAAATTTTCCGTTGTGGTACGGGATTGAGATTCTTCCGTATGGAACGATGACGTTTAGTATATGTATGGCCTTTTCTGCTTATGCGATTCTTCGTTTTCATTATTTAGGATTTGCGATTTATGTGGAAGAGGGTGTTTCGTATTTTACAGCCCTTCTGTTGATTTCGTTGCCCCTGTATCCTTTGTTGTTATTAAGTCAGGAGCTGGTCCTTGGGGAACTCAATCCCGGGCTCTCTCTTTCCCAATTGGTCTTTTATCTTTTCATGGTTGGAGGTGCGTATTTAGTCAAAATGGATTCACGGGGTGCAGTCGTGCGTACCTTAGTCAAGGGACGTGAATATCGGGTGCAACTGTTGAATCGGTTTTTTACGCATGTGGTGAAAATTCGAGAGACAGGGTTATTGGGACAAGCCATTGTCGAGACTATGGGGAAAACAATGGGGGTTTCCAAGGCGGCATTATTTGCGTTGCAGGTGGAACAGAGTCGATTCCAAGCGATCGCCTCAATCGGATGTGAGCCCGATGAGCCGGTCATCATGAATGGGTGGTCCCTCTTAGATGAACTACCACAGCTCTTGATGTATACCCAGGATCGGATCGGTGTGCCTGAATTAAAGGCCATGGTCAAGGAGGAGTGGGAACCAAGGGTTGGACAGGAATTAGAGGCGATGGGGTTTGCCTGGTGTTACCCGCTGTTTGTGAATGAGCGTCTCGCGGGATTTTTGGCTTTTGGGCCCGTTGCCGCTGATGCCCTTCAGGGGATGGGGGGAGAGGTGATTTGGAAAGGCATGGTGCATGAAGCGACGCTGGCGCTGGAAAATGCGATGTTGCGGGATGAAGTGCATCGATCGGAAACCATGCTGTGTCAAGTGGATCGCCTGCGGTCATTGCGAGCGATGGTGCATACGTTAGGGGAGGAGTTACAGAATCCCGTGTCGATGGTCAAAACGTTCGTCCAGTTGGCGGGGTTGCGTCAAAATGATGAAAAGTTTTTCCGTCGCTTAGAGGGCCTTGTGCATGATGATTTCCATCGGATGGAAGATCTGACGAAAGAGTTAAGTAATTACTTACAGCCGCTGGTCACGAGTTTACCCACAGAAGTGCGCGTGAACGACATCCTGGATACGTGTCTCTGGTTTTTATCGACGAATCCTTTATATCAGCACATCATGATTCGTAAGAAGTTTACGGTAGGGTTGCCTGCGTTGGTGGTAGATCGACAGGATCTCTTACAGGCCCTGTTCAATGGCTTGTTATTTTTGTTGCAAGGTCGAGGAATGAAAACAGACACGTTGCTATTGAAAACCTACGTGTGCGGGGAAGATGATCAGGCTCACCTCATCATTCAGATGGGATGGGATTCGGCACTGGTGGAAGGGGCCTACGAGGTCGGAAGTCTTTCCTTGGAAGAGTTAGATGAGGTGTGCGTCCCGAATGAAGACCCCACGCTTTCTCAAGGGGTGATTGTGGGGGCACGACTGATTCAAGGCGTAGGTGGGTCTTTGCAGGCCTTGAGTGTAAGAGGTGGAATTGTGGGGTTTGAGTTTCAATTATCGACCCGCCAGGGGATTCAGGGTCGTGAACGGGTGCCCTTAGGTTCGAGTCAGAAGATTGGTATCGCGGGGCCTGAGTCTCAGCCACAGCATAAGACGAACAGGTTCTGGCCGCCTGGAGGATGAGTTGATACACGTGTGGATTAAAGTGAGGATGACGTTGTCGGATGATCGTTGACGATGGCGTGCCTTCAAATAATTCACTCAAGGCCATCGCGATGGCGGGGCTACGACTGATGCCGGCGGCACAATGGATTGTGAAGCGTTGATGCGTTGGCCAATACTGACAGACAAAGTGAAGAAGATCGATGGCGTGTTCGAGACTCATGGCTGGCATGGAGCCCCGTTGAGGATGGATGACCGATTCGGCGAGATCGTAGATTTTCAGGTGATAGATCGCGGCAAAAGTCCCATGAGGGATGAGGTCGATCTGATGGGGTTCACGAATGGAAATGAGAATTTCCTCTGGGTGTGGTTCATAGA
>JAOUNC010000376.1 GCA_029881175.1 Nitrospirota bacterium
GCCTCTCTTTGTATCGACAGAAGTGGGGGCAGCATGAGCAGACGGGTATTGTCGCCTTGGCTTCTGTGGATGAATATGATCGGGGCATCATTAAAAAGCATGAGTATACGCGGCCGGTTAAGGAAGCTGACCGGGTGAGGATTATCGAAACCCATGAATCTCAATCTGGTCCGGTTCTGCTTTTTTTCTGCCAAACGGCCAATATTGATCAATGGCTCAAAGCAGTGACGAGTACCAAGCCAGATGCTCATTTTGTGGCTGACGATACAATCGAACACACCGTCTGGAGTGTGCGAGATGATTCGGCTATCCAACAAGTGATCAAGGATTTTCAGGATCTTCCAGCACTCTATATTGCCGATGGGCATCATCGGTCGGCAGCCGCCAGTAGGGTACGCGCTTCTCGTGGGCATACGAGTGTGCTTCCTTCAGGGAATCACGAAGATGGATTTCTATCGGTGATCTTTCCGCATAATCAACTGCAAATCCTTCCCTATAATAGAGTCGTTCGGGATTTACATGGGCTTACTCCAAAAGAATTGCTAGAGAAATTAGCGCCACATTTCGAATTGCAGGTGACTGCTCAACCAGGTGAACCACCGGCTGCCGGTTTTGATATGTATCTGGAAGGGCAATGGCATCGGGCGACACCGAAAGAGGATCCGTCGTTGAACAGTCAGCAGGATCCGGTTCGTGCGTTAGCTGTGTCGGAATTGACGGAGCGGGTGTTGGATCCGTTATTAGGCATCAAAGATCAACGGTCAGATTCTCGCATAGATTTTGTGGGCGGTATTCGCGGGACCCAACAACTTTCAGCGTTGGTGGACAGCGGTGATTGGGCCGTGGCGTTCTGGCTGTATCCAACCACGGTGGAGGAACTCATGGCTGTGGCTGATGCGGATCGCGTCATGCCCCCAAAAAGCACCTGGTTCGAACCCAAACTCCGCGACGGCCTCTTCGTGCATATGCTCCGTGATGACTAAGCTAGCTATCCTCTACGAGTAGGCGAGAATTGAGGTATTTGATTTGATAGACAGAATGGGGGAGATCATTGATCTCCTACCAGCTCGGAGAGACATCCCAAAAGGGTTGGAAGCATCTAATCTCCTCTAGTCAATGATTATGGAAATACGCATGTGTTGTGACTGCTGCCGAAATCAGTTGTCCAACATTTTGTCTCCCAAAATCTAAACCTGTCTGTAAATTCCCCATGTTTTTGGGGATTGCTAAATCGAACTTTATTCCCCTGGCTAAACACACTCAGGTAAATTTGCTCTCGTATCTTTTCGGGAATAGAATGATAATCTCCAAAGAAATTCTGATATTTCCCAGCCGTGCGTTCCTTGTGCGTGAGAGGATTCGACAAAAAATCATCAATCCATACAAGGAGTGATCCTCTTGGGGGAAGGTCAAAAGGTTGCCAGACGGTTTCGCCTTCTTCTGCCTTTTCGTGTAGCATTAAGTGATAAAAATTTGTAGAAGGGTGATTGTCTAAATAAGGATACACGCTGCTTTGTACGTCACGAAGGGTTGATGCGGCTGCCATGTAGACAATGTTAGTGAAGGGAAGTGTTTGGTCATAACGCGTAAGTAGGCCAAACCGTCGTATGGCTTCATTGATAATGATGGTCCCCGCACTATGACCCACCCAGGTAATCTCCCATTCTTGAATTTCCCATTCATTGGGTTCCGTCTTGTGGTGGTGGATTTCATTCAGTAATTCATTGAAAAATATTGATAATCCGCCTACTGGAGTTCTATCGGTTATTTTTGCTGGCTGTGTATTCGGAGGAGAGGCAACATGAAATTCTTCATCACCCTGAAAGAGTAATTGAATACTTCGGAGCATGTTGTCCCATGCACTTTTCCCAGATGCATCCAAAAAAGGACTAATAGCCAATTTAGTAGGAACAGTCACCAGCCACTGAAAAAACTTCCAACCCATTTCTGGACATCGACGCTCATCAACCCCGACAATTATTTTTTGGGCCGTTAAAGGTTGTTTGAGGTTTTCTGTTCCATTCCAGCAGCCACTAGAAAAAGTCGAATAAGCCTTGTTGGAATCGAAGTGGTTTCGACAGGATTCCTGGTTTTCTTTATCGCGGCAGAGTAATTCTTTGGCCACTTCATCTGGCAAATTTTTCTCAATTCCCAAAAATCCTGAAAGTTCGGGGGCGGTTCTGGCATCGTTATAAATCATGCTCCCCCATACTAACGGAGCTCGAAGAATACTCCGGCCAATATCAACAGCTAATACGACGGGGGCGGTTAGCCAGCCGGCCAGCCAGGGCCATTTCTCTCCCTGTCGAACATATAGGAGATGGTCCAAGTAGCTGGATCTCAAAGAAGATTGCCAATTAATAAAGATCGGATAATAGGGCGTTTCATCCACAATCAGGTTATAGAGCGTTTTCTCCTTTTGTTTGGAATCTGGTCCGTCTCCCACAATTCGCTCAAGAGATCCCATCGGAGTGTTGAGGCCACCATGGACGAAAAATAGGAGTTGAACCTTGTGGAGGTTTTTCTCCTGTGCATCGGTTCTTGCCAAATTGAGAATTTTGGAAACGTGTTTTGTAAAATCCTTTCTCTGTAGTCTAGGATAATTGGCAATAAAGCTATGTTTGCCCTCACAATAGGCAGGATCTTCATGGTTGGGCTTTGGCTGGCACTCATAGTTTCCGGTAGGGTCCACAGGGTAGCCATCCTCGTCAAACATCACGACATGCTCTTTCAGAATTGTATTCGGGTCCTGTGGGCCTTTCTTGGTGCCAATAGGGTGGACAAACGATTGGCATCCGGTAACGAGTGCTATGAGAATATATACTCCTACTGCAAGCCAAAAATCTGAGTGAGGAGTTCTCACATGTTTCATGGATAGGTTCCTTTCAGGCATCTACTAGGGACCATTTTAAGAGGTGGGTGACGTCTCCTGCATTTGGGGGATTTATTCTGAAGCAGTCCATTTAAGGTCCAGGATTTTTGCAGATCACACGTAAATGTCAAGAGGAGGAAATGGGAATTCTGGAATGAGCTTCTTCCATGGGAAGAAAAAGTTTGAGTATTGAAGAAAAGTGGTGGTTAATACTTTTCTATCTTAATGAGTAGCTAATTTAACATGAATCTTCCCTTAGATTTGTTCTTCCTCCCTAAATCATGGCTCTGCTCTATAAAACCCCTCTCTTAATTGCGTGTCTTTTTTTTGAGGCCGACCTCGCGTTTGGCTCAAGCGACAGTTACTATTATACCCTTGGATGCTCAAAGGCATGAACCATATTGAGTGGGACATTAAGACTTTTCAAGAATTAGCATCGTGGCAACTGTTTGATTTGCTGCAGTTGAGGGTGGACGTCTTTGTTGTGGAGCAGGAATGTGCGTATCGGGAATTGGATGAGTATGATCGCCATCCTGAAACCAGGC
>JAOUNC010000377.1 GCA_029881175.1 Nitrospirota bacterium
ACCTTTTCCCTTCAGGGTGATGTCCGCCAGTAGTTCTAAGATACCATGAGGATCGGCAATACTTATGGGTTCCATAGTTACAGACTCCTTACCAATGTGATATTCTAGAAACGTTGAGGTATTCCCCGCAACGTCATACCACACATCAAGATCAGGAACAATCGGTCCGTCTCATTCACAATCATTATCTTAGCTCCTATTAACACTGCTATGTTTAAGACACTGTCCCCCGAACAATTCCGAGACCGCATCTTTGATATCTTACGACGTAAACAACATTGGGCCACATCCGGATTTCAAAGTAATACGATTACCAAAAAGCAATTAAATATATTCTTCCATCAAGAATATGTTGTCTATGTTCGCGATTTCTCTGTACTTCTCGCGCAAGTTCTTGGAAAGAATCCACCCTGGGAAGCTCGTCGACGCCTTGCCACCATCATTTACGAGGAAGAAACCGGGGGATTTTCCTTGGGCCGCCCTCATCAAGAATTATTTCTACATATGATGAACGGCCTTGGATTTAACCGAGCTGGATTTCGTGATGTGGAACTCTTGGCCCCCAGTCGAACGTATCGAGAATGGTTAAATCAGGTGTGCCAAGAAGACGACTGGACTTTGGGCGCTGCGGTATTAACCATTTTTATCAAAGGCACCTCCAGCGATCCAGAAGAAGTCCTCTATCCTCAGCCCGCACAAAACCAATCAGAGATTGAAGATTTGATCAAAAAATATGCACTGGTCCAACACCAGGGACTCTCGCTGGAATGTATGGATTATATTCGAGCGCAACACATGTTTGAGCCAGGCTCCAGAAAATTAATCTATGATATGATTATGCATCAAGCTACGGAGAAAGACCAACAAGAGCTGATTCTCACCCGATTGGAGGAAGCCTTAACCCTATGGGGACGCTATCAGGATGGCATTGCCCGGGCTTGTGGAATCCGCCAAAAATAAAGATACGAATTTTTCTCCGCCAATCACGCATGTCTCGTCTGGGATAAGTTCTCAGTCACACCACTCACCTCCCCTGAGCCTCTCTTGATTAGCAACGTCTTTCATGCTCAATTTGTCTCATGCCTTAAATTTTTCGTAATGGGTGTGGTGTACGCTTCATTTCCGCTATTGATCATCCAATGTACATGGACACCGGAAGTCAAAACCCCTCTTCATCATAGCTCACAAGGGCGCATCATTTTACAAACTTCAAGCGGACTCAACGTCCCCCCGAATCATCCTCACACATTCTCAGAATCGTTTATAAGGCAAACGTTACAAGGAATCTCCAAAGCACAGGAACTCGGCCTTCTCCAGGAGCTGATTACTTCCAGCCCGCTCCCTCGTCCAGTTTTTTCACCAGGTCAGATTAACTTTTTAGCCCCTCAACTCATCAGAGCCTTTTCTCAAGCCACATCGGAGGAGCTTATTGTTTTTCATTGCGCAGGGGATAACGAAGGAGCCTCTCAGGTCAACGGAACCATCGCGGTATTTGCACCTTCTATTTTCTTCCTGACGTTAAAAAATTCTGATGATTATACTGGCAATAAATCCAAGGCCTCCTCTTCTTCACGAAACCTCCAAAAGCATACCACCCTCCTATTTTCACAGAAGCAGGCGGTCCTTCCGGCAAAAGAAGCCTCCCACTTTATGCAGCCCTCCGCTAAGGACTCTTGGATCGCCATCAACTACGAGGCCCTCAGTCCATCAGTAACAAGCAACCACGAAGAATCACCGCCGCCGCCTCTCGTAAGCCCTCACCCGGGAAAAAACCAGACAGAGGGACCTACCCTTCAAGAACAATTGCAGGATTTACGGGAAAAAGTGAATGAACAGGCAGAGGAAATTCAACGACTGCAGCAAACCACCCCTCACTAGACACCAGGCATCCACCTGAATCAATTCAGGGCTTTGTCAAAGAGTTTTAATATCAAGAACAATTTCCATAGAAAATTTCAGAAAAGGACTGCACATCATACCTCTCACTCCGGCCATCGTTTTTGTAGTTCACGTAAGACCCGCATATCTGCCGCTGGAAATTCGTAAGAAGGTAATTCATGTGGAAGGACCCAGGCCACTTCTACGCACTCAAGGGGCTTTGGACACCCTTCAAAATCTGAACAGGTAAAAAAATGCAGCTCTACCTCCTTTTCAGGATATTGATGGCGAAGGGTATAAAAAGGGCATAAGGCACGAACCTGAATATCGATTTCTTCTTTCAGCTCCCGTTGCAAGCATTCACTCAATGTCTCCCCCGCTTCTTGCTTCCCGCCAGGAAATTCCCATAGGCCCCCCTGATGGACATCGAGCTTTCTTCTCGTTAATAGGATTTTCCCTTCCCACTGGATAATGGCCGCAGCCACAACCACATACGGCCATTCGCGCAAACCTTCCTTATTCATGTGAAGAAACGGAATGACAAATGTCTCGCATAGGGCAAAGTAAACAGAACGGTTTTCGTGCCGTACACACCATGGCCCCAAAATCCATCAAGGCTTGATTGAAATCATACCCCTTCCCCTTCGGAATCAGTTTTTCCGAAAGTAGCCACAATGTCGGCTTTTGTTTTTTAGGATCGCCCGTTCCGATAAAAATTCGATGTAAGACTCGCATGACGTTGGTATCAAGAATAGCCGCATCCTTCTGAAACGCAAAAGATTGAATCGCTCCGGCCGTGTACCGTCCAATACCCTTCATCGACAACAAGTCTTTCTCCTGACTAGGGATGTTGCCTCCATACCGCTCCATCGCCTCACAAGCAATCCCATGGAGGCGATACGGGCGTATGTTATAGCCCAAGGGGTACCAGGTTTTTCGAACGTCCTCTGGTTGGGCTTCAGCGAGGTCTCTCACGGTAGGATATTTTTGCAAAAATTCATGAAATTTCGGAATAACCCGATCAACTTGCGTTTGCTGAAGCATCACCTCAGAGACAAGAATCTTATAAGGATCCTCTGTCCTTCTCCAGGGTAGGTCCCGGCCAGATTCGTCATACCATTTCAGTAAACGATTCTGAAATTTCCGTTTTTTTGAAAGAGGAATATTCTGAATCTCAGGCGAACCCGCCTTTGGCTTTATCTTCTTTCTTAATTTCTTTTGAGAAGGCATAAGAAAACTAGTTTACAACCCATACTATCTATAACGTAATACCCGTATGGTCAAAATACTCATTCAGTCTTGCGATATCTAAAACATTCAAATATGGCAATGCGGAGGAATTATTAGAAGAGACAGACTTACTGAAGTATTACCCACAAAGACGCATGCTTAGTAATTTGCTATGCATAGGTTCCTGGCTCCACCCGTGAATTGATCCCAATTCGCCTTAAGTTGACAATATCCTTATATGGGCTGTCCGCATGGTGTTAGTCGATGTATTGTTCATTTTGGAAAACCTGCCGCAAGGCTT
>JAOUNC010000379.1 GCA_029881175.1 Nitrospirota bacterium
TTTGGTTTAAAAACCATGGTCAAAACCATACCCACCCCCTCTCCCATTCCGTAAAAATATTACGTGATTCGCGGCAGAGGCGAAACCAGGAATTAGAACTATTGTTTAAGAAAATTGAAAGAAATAGTGAAAAGGCGAAAGTTGGATTTACTATACGTAAATTCATCCAGCAAAGTAAAGGATCTGACTGTTTTCTTAGAAATGTTCTTCGAATAAAAAATAGGTAGTATTACGCAATATCGAGCAACAAAACCTACAGGCTTTTTGAAAAATTTTCGAAAAATACCCGTTTGATTTTATTGCATTTTTAAGACCAGGCTCCATCTCTGGCCCAGGACATCCACTCCACGAAACTTTTCATCAATCATTAAGAATATTCTCTAACATCCGAAAAGATAAGAAGATGAAAAGATTTGCCACACATTGACCACTGACCGTGCCGAACGGGCGAATACAAGAAAGGTAGACTCATGATTAAGCTCCTTTTGGTAGAAGATAATCACCAAGAAGCCTTAAGGATTAACAATATGCTGAAGGAAGGACTCCAAAACCAATTTACTTTGGAGCAACGACTCTCCGTCAGTGAAGCCCTGGATCTGGTCCAACAACATACATTCCAAGCCATCATTTTAGATCTCCATTTACCTGAAGGACAAAGCTTCGAAGCCATTCCTCAGTTCATTCAATATTGTCCAGGAGCACCAATTTTGATTTTGAGTGGCGTTGAAGATGAAGAACAAGCCATTCGTGCGGTGAAATGTGGGGCCCAAGATTACCTCATCAAAGGACAGACCAGCAGCTCCACATTGTGCAGAGCTATCCGTTATGCCATGGAACGCCATCGCGCAACTCAGCGCATTACCCAACTGGCCCATTACGACCACCTCACCGGATTAGCCAACCGCGGCCTCTTCTACGAACGGCTTAACTGTGCCGTGGCTCGCTGCAATCGCAACGATATGGCCATGGCACTCATGTTTTTAGATCTTGATCATTTCAAAGCCATCAATGACACGCTCGGACATGAATGTGGTGATTCGTTACTCAAAACGGTCGCCACACGCATCAAAAAGTGCATCAGGGAAATCGACACTGGCGTGCGGCTAGGCGGAGACGAATTTGCCGTCTTACTCGAACAAATTATTTCCGTCGAAGACGTGGCAGCTGTCGCACAACGTATTCTTCAGCTATTGGCGCAACCCATTATTGTAAATCACCATCAACTCCAGGTGACGGGAAGCCTTGGCATCACCATCTACCCTTGGGATAGCGCTAACCCACAAGAGCTCCTCTCTCACGCTGATGCGGCCATGTATCGAGCCAAAGCTCAAGGCGGAAATAATTATCAATTCTACACGGCTGGGATGAAAACCGCAGGCCTAGATGGCTCAACATTAGAAGTTGAACTCACCCGTGCGTTAGCCAAAAAAGAGTTTTTACTGCACTACCAACCCCAAATGAATCTTCGGACCAAAGAAATTATCGGAATGGAAGCATTGTTGCGGTGGCACCACCCATACCAAGGTCTCATCGGCCCTAATCATTTCATTCCACAAGCCGAGGAAAACGGCATGATAATTCCAATTGGCGAATGGGTCCTGCGCGCCGCAAGCAAACAAGCCAAATACTGGGAAAAGCAGGGATTCTCCACCTCGCAGGTAGCCGTCAACCTTTCAGCACGACAAATTCATCAGGGAAATTTACCAGCGCTCATCCAAAGCATCCTTAAACGCTCCAATTTAGATCCGGAAAATCTCAAGCTGGAATTAACAGAAACGTTTCTCATTCACGAAACGGAAGAAACGCTCCAAACCCTGCGCGAACTAAAAGCCATGGGGATCCACCTCTACATTGATGATTTTGGAGCCGGGTATGCCTCCCTTCGTTACCTCAAATCCTTTCCGGTAGATGGCATCAAATTGGATCAAAGCCTGATTCAGCACCTTCCCCACAACACCAATGACGCCGCAATCGTCCAAGCAATTATTTCTCTGGGAAAAGCCTTGGGGCTGCAAGTCATTGCCGAAGGCGTAGAAAAGCAGGAGCAAGCCGACTTCCTCGAAGAACATGGCTGCGACGCTATGCAAGGCTATTGGATCGCCCCCCCACTCCCCGCCCACGAAAGCGCCCAGCATCTGGTGCAGACGTAAGTGGGGAAAAGAAAAAAGTGAGAAGAGAAAAGAATAAATTCAAGACTTTAGACTGAACCACTCGAAAGCTTAATCTCCATCCTCGCGTCCAATTTCTTGCATCGACAAACCGCACTTTTCACAAACGCCCCAACCTTTCCTCGCTCCTCCGTCATCCGACTCACATTCTTCCCCGTAAAGTTCCATTCAATTGGAAGTTGCGCCTTTCGCGACATTCGGAGTAGAAGGAATCAAGCGGATTCATGTAGAATTGACAACAATCAAAGACCAACCGACCAACGCGTACCCCAGCTCTTGTTTCAAGGGTCACCCTTGATGATGCCACATTCAAGCTCGCATCTTCCGCTAACCAACCTCAAACTCTTTGTCATCAATGCGCATTCCCATAACCGTTCCATGTACAGGCGATGGATTCAGCACTCCGCCACCATTGGCCTCGATATTCAAGAAATGGAAACGGGAGAACAAGCCTTGAAAGCCTGCATGAGCATGTCTCCGCACTGCATACTATTAGATGACAAACTCCCCGATATGACAGGGTTGGAACTTCTCACGAGGCTAAGTGCCATACGCTCACCCTCAGCCATGCCCATCACTTTCCTCATCGGATCTGGAGATACCGAAACCGCGGCACAAGCGATCAAGGCGGGAGTTCAAGATTATTTCATCACCAACACGTTATCGGAAGAATTTTTATGGCGACATATTCAGCAAGCCATCGACCAGTTAACCTCCGTACGTCGCATCCACGCCCTTCAGCATCAATCCAATACTATTTTGCAATCATCCATGGATGGATTGATGGTCATTGGCACCGACGGGTTCATTCGCTTCACCAACCCTGCCGCAGAACACTTGTTTCACAGACCAGCACAAGCACTCTTAGGCTCTCCGTTTGAATATCCCATCGTCCCAGGACAAACCAGCGAAATATCCATTGGACAACCTCACGCACCGACGACTCCGGTGGAGATGAGTGTCGTGCCCATTGAATGGGAGAATGAGCCCGCTTATCTCATCTCGTTACGGGACCTCACGGAACGTCACAAAGCTGAAGAGGCGCGGCAGCGACATGAAGCCGAACGGCAATATGCGCAAAAGCTGGAAAGTTTGGGAGTCTTGGCAGGAGGCATTGCGCACGACTTCAACAATTTACTCATGTCGATTGTGGCACGCGCGGGATTAGCCTTACGATCCCTCCCATCAGACGCTCCAGGGCGTGAACATTTACGTATCATTGAAAAGTCCG
>JAOUNC010000378.1 GCA_029881175.1 Nitrospirota bacterium
GCCCTTTTTTGACCAGCGCCCCTTCCTCAACATATGGATCGGCATCGGGTGACGACGATCGATAAAAGGTGCCGACAATAGGAGAGGTGACGGTCAGAAAATGCGACAACTCGGAAAGTTGAGGAGACGGTTGAGGAAGCGAAGCAGAACTGGCCTCAGCAGGCTTGGCCACTTCGACTGACGACGAAGTGAAGGTGGGCGCAGGATCACGGCGCACACGGATCCGAACACCCTTTTTCTCAAACTCCAACTCGGTAAGATGATACTTGTTGAGCAACTCAACAAGATCTTCAATTTCTCTTCTCGATGAATCAGGCATAGGTTGTTAGATCGTCAAGAATTTAGGAGCGTTTTCAAGACATTTACCGAACCCGCTCCACATAGGCTCGCGTTCTGGTATCAATTTTAATGATTTCTCCTGACTCAAGATAGAGAGGAACTTTAACCGTGGCTCCCGTTTCCACCGTCGCAGGTTTGGTCCCACCTGATGCCGTATCACCGCGAATGCCCGGATCAGTTTCCACAACCTTGAGTTCCATAAAAATCGGCAAGTCCACGGAGATGGGCTCGCCTTGATACAACAGAATTTTGACGATCGTATTTTCTTTCAACAAATCGACATTGTCACCTAGTTGGCTCTTGGAATAGTTCACCTGCTCATAGCTCGTCGTATCCATAAACGAATATTCATCACCGGCACAGTAGAGAAATTGCATTTCACATTCATCTAAATTCGGTTCCTCAAACTTTTCACCGGAACGGAATGTTCGATCAATCACATTGCCGGTTTTATAGCCTTTCAGCTTGGTTCGGACAAAAGCCGGGCCCTTCCCTGGCTTGACATGCTGAAACTCCACAATATAGAAGGGCTGGCCATCGAGTTCGAGCCTGGTCCCATTACGAAATTCGGCAGTTGAAATCACGTCTCATACTCCTAGCTAAAAAATAAATGACGGTTAGGCCTTTTCTTGAAGCGCATGGACTAACGCTCTGAGGCCCAACACATAACTCTGAGGCCCAAATCCGGAAATTTGTCCCAACGCCACAGAGGCAAGGTAGGAACGGTGCCGAAATGATTCTCGACCATGAATGTTGGACAAATGGACTTCAACCATCGGTAGACCAACTCCCACAATGGCATCGCGTAGCGCAATGCTCGTATGCGTATAGGCTGCGGGGTTGAATACCAGGCCTTGGAATTGAGAGGGAGCCTGTTGAATCCAGGTGACCAATTCCCCTTCAATATTGGATTGCCTGGCTTCCACTGCCACCCCTAACTCTTTCCCCAATGTCACAAGCCCGGCATTAATCTCCGCTAAGGTGGCTGCCCCATAGACCGCCGGCTCCCGCGTTCCAAGTAAGTTAAGGTTGGGGCCATGCAGCACCAGAATTTGTAACATGTTCAGTTCAAGGGAGATAGATCAGATGGCGAAGAATCAGAACGTTTTTTTCACAGACATAGGCAACCACTGGAGTCACGAATACTAGACGAAGCGACAAATTCTACCAGCGACAAGCGGATGGGTCAACGCAAGCGACCCAAGGTCGCTACAGATACACTCCGCCTACTCGCGCCATCAGCACCCGACGTAACTCAACCATGGCCCAGGTATCCCGGCCACAATACTCCTGCAACGCCTGGGCAATATGAGCCCGCTCCATGAGATCCGTTTCGGAAAAGACCATTTTCTGGTACATCACCGCAGCGACCGCTCCATTTTGAATGGTTAAATCATCGTATGCCAAATTCGGCACCAAGGCCGGCAAGACGTTTTTAATCGAAAAGGACCCTTGAAAGTCCGGATGATAATAATGCTGCTGAATCACAGCCAACAGGTCCCACAACCGTCGCACTACGCTGGAGAGGGATGCCTTCAAATGAGGCAGCACATCGCCCAATGCAAAGAGGAGAAACCGTTCATATTCTGAATAGACGCAGATCGACCCCTTCTCACCTAAACTCTCTAGCAACTGTACCGCTAATTCCTCGCGTGGATCTCGACCATCCGTGCACAAATATTGATGATGCACAACAGTCCCATCTTCATATTCAATATGATTGGACCATTGAAACGGCATGGGCCGATACGGCCGAGTATGCGGAAAGATCGGAATGGCCGGCATAAATGTTTCAAAATCTAAATGATGGACGGGGTAACGAACCGACTGTAATCGGGCACGCAACAACGGCGAGATCCATTCCACGTTGCCCTTGACATGTTGCTGAATGTCAGACAATTGAATATGGGAGGGAATCTCATCAATCGTTTCAACCCCTTCTGCTATAAGTAATTTTTGAATCTTCGAACTCCCCGGCAGATAAAAGACCCAACGCCGGGATTTTTCTTTGGTGCAGTGATCCCAAAAAGGGCATTCGTACGGCTGGTGACAATGTCCATCCGGTGCAATGTTTGGGGCTGAAGGTTGCTTTAAGACCTGCCACATGTCTTCAAGCTGGGGTTGTACCAGTGAGCGACGTGCCTGGATCTCCGTCGTCATATCTTCAAGCGCAAACATTTCTTCTAAATTCAACTCTCCACCCAGAAACACATATTGGGTATTGAGATGCATCAAATAACACCCATCGACAATCAGGCCGGCTCCTTCCAACACAGCCGATTGAATGGTCAAATCATCCAGATGTGTGGCTTTGACTTTAGAGGTGGCCTTCACTTCAATTAACCGCCAACGCGTCTCATCCAATCGCTCAATGACATCAACCCGAACGAGAATGCCTTGCCAGACAAAAGCGCCTTCAAAAATAGCGGACACATTTGGATCAGCCACCAGTTCAGCCGTTCGAACCAGCGCGGCCGGAATTTGACGATGCGTTTCTTCGACGAGCACTCCCCCAGGAAAAAATTCTCTGGCCAAGACGCCCACGTCGGTTCCCATATCCATAATCGCTCGCCGATCTGGTGTGGGCGGTGTGGCCAACTCCGGAGAATGAATCTCCAAATATAACCGCTTACGGCATTGCAGCCCGGCTAAAAACCGGCTTTTGGAGAGGCGATGTGTGCGGACGACAGGCTCCTGAGCAATTTCTGCATCGGGAACCAGAGGCGGAGAAGTTTGAGGATCTATGGAATGCATGTGGTCTTTAGCCATAACTATTCAATAAGAAGCTAAATCTATCAATTTTTTTCCACATACGAACTCGGAAAGCTTCTTCAACTTCAGAGGCCACATCACCCTGCTCATCTTGATAGAATACCCACCATGAGGAACCATCTTCGTTCGGGGAACCAAGCCCAGAACCAACACCATCACCAAGCTGCCTTGAATAAGAAAAATGTCGGGCAGCTTGCCCAAGCCTTAGCCCAATTACTTGATGCCTCATTGACGATTCCAGGGACCACCATCAAAATTGGCCTGGATCCGATCATTGGCCTTATTCCA
>JAOUNC010000380.1 GCA_029881175.1 Nitrospirota bacterium
ACTGATGCGAACCACTGCTCAAGAATGGGCAGGCTGGAATATTCGGGTGAATGCTATTTTCCCTGGATGGCATGCCTCGCCTTTATCTGCAGCAGGAATGGATTCCGCCTTGACTCACCACACACACCTTCTCAACCGTACACCTTCACTGAATCACATGGCATCGAGCGTCTATCATTTAGCGACGACTCAGGATATTTCCGGCCAGATCTGGAATCTTGATAGTCGCATCTGGTAACTCTTTTCTCATGATGCGCACTCCGACAAGGGGTTTTTCCCAATGCTAAACAGCGCAATTTTTATCACAGGGACCGACACGAATGTCGGAAAAACAACCATGACCGGCGCATTGCTCTTGGCCCTACAGCAACAGGGCCAATCGGTTGGCATGTTTAAGCCTGTTGAAACAGGAGTTGCGGCTGAACACCGCGAACAGTCTGACACGGAACGAATGCGCTTATTGCTCTCCCCTCCCCCTTCCTTCGATTCGGTTTGCCTCTATGCCTTCCCTCAACCCCTTGCCCCACTGGCTGCCGCCCGGGCAACAGGAACCACCATCGACCTCTCGCTGATTCGTTCACAGATGGACAAGCTGGCGCAACAACATTCATTCTTGTTGATAGAGGGTGCGGGAGGTCTCTTCACACCACTGACACCAACAGACACAATCCGAGACTGCATCAAGTTGCTTGATGTTCCATGCTTGATTGTCGGAAGGACAAGCTTAGGAGGCATCAATCACTGCCTCCTCACCATGGAAGCCTTGCAGCATGCAGGAATTCCCTTGAGCGGCATCATCCTGAACGAACCCAGCTCTCAATACAGCAAAACGTCCATGGGACAACAACAGCAACAATCAACTATTGAACTGATTCAGGAATGGTCTTCAGTCCCTGTCTTTGGACCAATCGGATTTTCCCAGACGGTCGGGAGGAACTGGCAGGAAGGCGTGAAGCAGTTAGCAGAAGATTCGGAGATTCAACGGCTCGCGACACATCTTAGTGAAAGGGGGACAGAAATTGCGTGAACGCCTGTTGTCGATCTACGGCATCTAAAATGCCAGAAGCCACAGCCACCCCATTAGCTCCAGCCTGACGCAACGCCTCCAGAGAGTCAGGGGTGATCCCTCCGATGGCAAACACCGGAAGTGGCGTGAGACCTCGAATTTCCTGCAAGCCTTGAATGCCCACCACCGGCTCATGATCGGCCTTCGTTCGTGTCGAGAAAATGGGGCCAAACCCTAAGTAATCCGCCCCTTCCTCCGTTGCCATGCGCACTTGTGCTGGACTGTGCGTGGAAGCCCCGACAAGCATGTCGTGACCAACCAGACGACGTGCTAAACCTAAAGGAAGATCGGATTGGCCAAGATGAACGCCATCCGCTTGGACAGCCATCGCCAGATCACAACGGTCATTCACCACAAAGACCATCGCCCAGTCTTTGGCAATCACACGAAGTCGGCTTGCCACTTCATACGCCGTCGTCATCGACTCTGTCTTGTTGCGATATTGCACCAACTTGACGCCTGCCTGGCCTGCTTCACGCAAAACATCCGGCAAGGAGCAGCGGGAGGACCACCGTTCATCAAGAATGAGATAGAGCCCGTTGAGTTGAGAAAGGACGCGATGGCGCGAAACAGGGGCGGAGGTCATGCGGACTGCAACGTTAACAGTCGATCTAAAAATCTTGTGGAAACTGGACCTTTTTGAAAATCGGGATGATCCAAAATACGCCGATGCAGCGCAATGTTACTATGAATGCCTTCGACGACAAACTCATCCAGAGCTCGGCGCGTGCGGGCTAAGGCTTCTGCCCGATCCCGTCCATAGCCAATGAGTTTGGCAATCATTGAGTCATAATAGGGCGTGACCACACCCGTGGTATCCATCGCCGTATCGACACGAATACCCGGTCCTCCAGGGACACAAAACTTGGTAATGACGCCAGGACATGGCGTCATACGCTCAGGATCTTCCGCATTAATACGACACTCAATAGCATGCCCCATTAATTGAATGTCTTTTTGTTGATAAGACAGAGGCTGGCCTGCCGCCACGCGAATTTGTTCTTTGATGAGATCGACACCCGTCACCATTTCCGTTACTGCATGCTCAACTTGGATGCGCGTATTGACTTCCATGAAAAAAAACTGGCCGGTGTTATCCATGAGAAATTCAACGGTACCCGCATTGCGATATTTGACTGACTTCATAACCTTTACTGCCACCTGCCCCATTTTCCGTCGTAAGGTCTCATCCAACGCCGGAGAGGGCGATTCTTCGACCACTTTTTGATACCGTCGCTGAACGGAGCAATCTCGCTCATGAAAATGGATGACATGTCCCTGGTTGTCCGCCATGATCTGAAATTCAATATGCCGCGGGTCTTCAAAAAATCGTTCGAGATAGACCCCTCCATGCCCAAACGCCGTGTGCGCCTCCAATTGTGCGGATTCGACGGCCTGGCCTAAATCTTCCTCATGCCACACCACCCGCATTCCGCGCCCACCACCACCGGCCGAGGCTTTGACGATGACGGGATAGCCCAATTTCTTGGCAATGGCTAAGCAGTCTTTCGGATCTTCAATCTCTCCATCGCTGCCAGGCAAGACAGGAATTCCGTGCTTCTTCATATGCGCCCGGGCTTGGGATTTATCGCTTAACAACGCAATGTGCTCGGAAGACGGCCCAATAAACGTAATGCCGATTGATTCACAAACTTCAGCAAAATGGGCATTTTCAGCGAGAAATCCATAGCCTGGGTGAATGGCGTCCACTCCCGTAATTTCGGCTGCGCTCAAGACATTGGGAATATTGCGATAACTCAGCGCGCCTTCTGCCGGCCCCACACACACATGTTCGTCAGCATAGCGAACATGCAAGGAATGCCCATCGACTTCGGAATGAATGGCGACGGTGCGGATCCCCAATTCTCGACAGGCCCGAATCACCCGCAAGGCAATTTCGCCACGATTCGCGATCAGAATTTTTTTAAACACCATTCATCCTTTTTGCCACTCTTAGGCAACCACATCAAACCAACTTGCTGTCTGTCATGTATGTTCGAAAAGAATCTACAACCCAGGTCATGCGTAGGACAGGCCACGCTTGTCACGAACCCTAAAGCGGATCAATCAAGAAGAGCGGTTGGCCAAATTCAACCGGCGTGGTGCTCTCAACGAGCACTTTCACCACCGTTCCATCAGCCTCTGCCTCAATTTCATTCATCAGCTTCATGGCCTCAACAATACAGAGGACTTGCCCTTTTTTGACCAGCGCCCCTTCCTCAACATATGGATCGGCATCGGGTGACGACGATCGATAAAAGGTGCCGACAATAGGAGAGGTGACGGTCAGAAAATGCGACAACTCGGAAAGTTGAGGAGGCGGTTGAGGA
>JAOUNC010000026.1 GCA_029881175.1 Nitrospirota bacterium
CTGGCACGAGCAGGGCCAATACCAAAAATATACCTTAAGCCAACATCAACACGTTTTCCAATTGGGAGTTCTACTCCTGCAATTCTAGCCATCTCTTATAGTCCTTCGTTAAAAAAGCCGTTCACTTTTTATGTAGTAACCAACAGAACCATTAGCCTTGCCGTTGTTTGTGCCGTGGATTCCCACAAAGCACCCGAACTACACCCTTTCGGCGTATGACTTTACACTTCACACAGATTGGCTTGACGGACGATTTAACTTTCACGCTAATACCCTCATTTAAACCGATAAGTAATCCGCCCACGGGTCAGGTCGTAAGGAGATAACTCCACAGTTACCTTATCACCTGGCAAAATCCGAATGAAATGCATTCGCATTTTCCCTGAAATATGGGCCAAAATTCTATGACCATTCTCCAGCTGAACTCGAAACATAGCATTCGGCAATGTTTCCGTAACAGCCCCTTGTACCTCAATAACGTCTTCTTTTCCCATTAGAAATGTAGCAAGCGTTTCCTCTAGAAACAAGCAGTAAGAACCCGAGGGGGCCCTGCAGGCTCGATTGAAATTGTATGTTCAAAATGAGCAGAAAGTGAACCATCACTGGTTACGGCCGTCCACCCATCCTCCAAGACTCTAACTCCCGGTCCTCCCATATTCACCATTGGCTCAATCGCTAGAGCCATCCCGGGTTTTAATCGTGGGCCTTGCCCAGGCTTGCCGTAATTTGGTACCTGGGGCTCTTCATGCAACTGCCGACCAATTCCGTGACCCACGAAGTCACGAACTACCGTAAACCCATTCTTCTCGACATAGACTTGAATGGCCGATGAAATGTCCGACAACCGATTTCCCACGACAGCCCGCTCAAGCCCAATTTTCAAGGCCTCCTTAGTTACCTGAATCAACTTATGTACAGACGGCTTCACTTCACCTATTGAAACGGTAACGGCCCCATCTCCATAAAAACCATCAACAATCGCCCCTACATCCAGACCAATAATATCTCCATCTTTCAAAACCCGGCCCGAAGGTATCCCATGGACAACTTCCTCATTAATTGAGGCACACAAACTCTTTGGATAGTTTCGATATCCTTTGAAAGCCGGAATGCCCCCAAGATCACGAATGCAGGTTTCCGTTAAAGCATCTAATTCCCGTGTCGTCATTCCTGGTTTAATTTCTTGAATCAAAAGCTTATGACATTCAGCAACAATTTGACCAGCCCGGGATATTAATTCAATTTCTTCACTCGTCTTGAGGATGATCATTCTACTCTGGTTGGAGGTAAAAGAGCTACCAATCGTGCTTGCACTTCAGAAACCAAACCAGCTCCATCTAGTTCCCCAAGAATATGGCGCTCTTTGTAATAGTTAATTAATGGAGCCGTTTGCTCTTGATAGACAGCTAACCGTGCCTCAATAGTCTCAGGCATATCATCATTGCGTTGAACAAGGGCGATCCCGCACACATCACATATGCCACTTTTCTTGGGTGGTATAGATTCAAGGTGATAGACAGCTTTACATTGAGGACAACTCCGTCTTCCACTGATCCGTCTTATAATTTCCGGCTTGGAAAGTGAAAAATATATGACACAATCCAAGTTCTTGCCTAAAGATGCTAAATTATTGGACAACTGATCAGCCTGGCCCACGGTTCGTGGAAACCCGTCAAGCAGAAAACCATTTTGGCATTCAGACGAAGACAGTTTTTCATCTACCAAGCCAATTACAATCGCATCAGGCACCAATTCTCCCCGTTTCATATATTCTTTGGCCTCTTTGCCTAATGCGGTTTCCTTCAACACGCTTTCTCGAAGTAAATCCCCAGTGGACAACTTAGGGATTTTATACTTATGCGAGATAAAGTCCGCCTGCGTACCCTTACCTACTCCCGGAGGCCCTAGGAAGATCAATCTCATACGACTATCCACTTCTCCCTTTCAAAGCGCCTTTCCCAAGGAAACCATCATAATTCCGCATAAGCATATGATTTTCAATTTGCTGGGCAGTGTCGAGTCCCACACCAATAACAATCAGCAAAGAGGTTCCACCAAAATAAAATGGCATATTCAATTTGTAAATTAACAATTCCGGAATAACACAAACAATTGCCAAGTAAATGGCACCGGCAAAAGTAATCCTGGTTAATACCTTATAAATGAAGTCAGCTGTTTTTTGGCCAGGACGAATGCCAGGAATAAATCCCCCATACTTTTTCATATTGTCTGCCATATCTACAGGATTCAACACGACCGCTGTATAAAAAAAGCAAAAGAAGATAATGAGACCAACATAGATGAATGTGTACAGCAAAGAACCAGGGGCTAATTGGGCCCCAAATGCCTGAACCCAAGGGACCTGAATAAAACTTGTTATCGTCGCTGGAAACGCGATAATCGAAGAAGCAAAAATTGGTGGAATAACACCCGCAGTGTTAATTTTCAATGGAATATGTGTATTTTGCCCACCATAGACCCGCCTACCCACTACACGCTTGGCATATTGAACTGCGATTTTTCGTCGCCCACTTTCCAAGAACACAATTGCGGCCATGACAGCTAACATCACTACAACCAGCATGAGCAAGAGGAGAAGACTTATTTGTCCAACCTTGTACAACTCAAATGTTTGAACGATTGCGCTTGGAAGGCTGGCAACAATTCCAGAAAAAATTATCAATGAAATACCATTTCCCACACCACGCTCAGTGATTTGCTCACCCAGCCACATGAGAAACGCTGTTCCGGCCACTAAGGTGATCACTGTCATGAATCGAAAAGCCCAACCAGGATCCAATACAAAAGCTCCATCATTCATTCCTTCAAGCCCAAGGGCAATACCGAAGCCCTGGATAAAGGCAATCAGGATTGTGCCGTATCTTGTATATTGGATTATGGTTTTTCTTCCCCGCTCACCTTCCTTGGCCAATTTTGATAGATGGGGAACGACAACGGTAAGAAGCTGGAGAATAATTGATGCACTGATATAAGGCATGATGCCAAGAGCAAAAATTGTTAGCCTCGATAAAGCTCCTCCTGAAAAAATATCAAGGAAGCCCATAAGGGCCCCCCCACGCTCCGTAAGAAATTTAAAAAGTTCCTCGTTGTTGATGCCGGGGGTGGGAACATGCGCCCCAATCCGGTAAACCGCAAGCATAGCCAAGGTAAATAAAACTCGGCTACGTAACTCAGGAATTTTAAAGATGTTTTGAAGGCTCGTTATAAGCCGCTCAAGCACGGCCAATCACCTTAGTTTGGCCACCCGCGGTCTCAATTTTCTGTTTAGCTACAGCGCTAAACTTATGAGCTTCTACAACAAGCGGGCGACTAATGTCACCTTCACCAAGGATCTTAACGCGCGAGAGTCGGCCTTTTAAAAGGCCCAATTCTCTTAGAACTGCGAGGCTGAATTCCGTGGTACCTTCTATGGCGGCGAGAGTTTGTAGATTAATTATGGTATAGTCGATACGAAAAATATTGGTAAATCCGCGCTTGGGCAATCGACGTGCCAAGGGCATTTGGCCGCCTTCAAACCCAGCCATATTGGCCCGACCAGCACGGGCAAGTAACCCCTTATGACCTTTCCCTGACGTTTTCCCCAAACCTGACCCAGGCCCGCGTCCCAAACGCTTCCTTTTAGTCCTAGACCCAGGTGATGGATGTAAATCATGTAGTTTCATGAAACTGATACCTCAATGAGATGCCGAACTTTATTCACCAACCCTCTAACCTGGGCCGTGTCAGGGCGTGAAACGGTTTGTCCAATTTTCCTTAAGCCCAACCCCAAGAGGAAAAGGCGAACCTTACTTGGACTGCCTATAGGACTCCGCTTTAACGTTATTGATAACTGGGCTGACGTGGTCATAAATTTCGTTCACCTCAGGAATTAAACAAAATAATATTTATTCATCAAAATCAATTGGAGCTTTCCTCATTGCTCGGACTTCATGAGGATCCCTAAGCTGCCGCAATCCTTCAATTGTCGCCCTTACTGCGTTAAAAGGATTTCCACGGCCCAAAGTTTTCGCGACAATATTTTGAGTGCCGGCAACCTCTAATAATATTCGTACTGCCCCACCCGCAATAATACCAGTTCCCTGCTTCGCAGGCCTCAGCATAATATGCTCACCACCAAAACGCCCATGAACCTCGTGGGGGATGGAATTAGACTTCAATGGGATTCGAATAAGATTTTTCTTGGCATGCTCAACTGCTTTAGCAATAGCTGCGGGGACCTCAGCGGCCTTCCCTTTCCCAATGCCAACCCATCCCTCTCCATCGCCCACCACGACCAAGGCAGAGAAAGAAAACCGCTTACCACCCTTAACGACTTTTGCCACGCGGTTAATCGCGACAGGCTTGTCCTTTAAATTAAGTTCTTCGACATTAACCCTCACAGGCGTATATCCTTCCCGTCCGCATATTTAAGAATTGGCGACATCAGAATTTAAGACCAGCCGAACGAGCCGCATCGGCCAAAGCCTTCACACGACCATGATACAATCTTCCACCACGATCAAATACCACCAATTCAATTGGAATAGCTTTTGCGCGTTCCGCAATGGCTTCCCCGACCATTTTTGCCGCCTCAATATTTCCGCCAGATTTTATGCGATCTTTCAATCCAGGGTCACAAGAAGAAGCTGAAGCCAGGGTAATCCCACCAACATCATCTATAATCTGCGCATATATGTGCGAATTACTTCTAAACACACTCAATCGTGGGCGGGATGATAAGCCAACAATTCGCAAACGCACCCTCTTACTTCGCCTATCAAATTTTTTGCGTTTTTCTAATATATTCACAAATTCACCTTATTTCTTACCAGACTTGCCGGCCTTCTTGCGAAGGATTTCGCCAACATACTTTATCCCTTTATGTTTATACACATCAGGAATTTTCAATTCGCGGATTTGTGCAGCAACTTGCGTAATTGCCCTTTTATCGATTCCCTTAAGAGAAATAAGGGTCTGCTTCTCAACAGCTGCCTCCACCCCTTTAGGCAATTCAATTGAAACAGGATGGGCATATCCAACCGTAAAGGATAAGGCGGCACCCTGCAGTTGGGCTCGGTATCCTACGCCCATTACCTCCAGCTCCTGTTTGAATCCTTCTTTCACTCCTTCTATCTGATTTGAAATTTCTGCCCTCGTTAAACCATGCATCGCTTTCAACTTGGCAGAATCACCATTACGAGTAACGCGAACCACACCGTTTTCAACCTCCGCCTGTATGCCAGGATTGAGCGACCATTGAAGCCTTCCCAAAGGGCCCTTTATCACAACTTCCCGATTGCTTACGGCAACATCCACGCCTGGTGGGATTGCTATGTGTTTTCGTCCGATCCTTGACATGATGGTCCTATTATTACAAAAAATTTTCTAATTAATCTCCGGAAGCTTTACCACATTTGACAAAGAATTTCCCCACCAACCTGCTGCTTCCGACATTGTTCATCTGTTAAAAGGCCACGGTTTGTGGTCAGAATTGCGATCCCCAAGCCCTTCATGACTCTTGGAATATCGTCCTTCCCAGCAAAAACCCTACACCCAGGTTTGCTGATACGCTTAATACCGGTGATGAAAGATTGCTTTTGCCTTCCTGGAGCGTACCGCAAAGCCACCTCGAAATACGGATGAGCTTCTGTTGTGACTGTCTGGTAATCCCGAATAAAGCCTTCATCCTTAAATATACGAAGAATTTCCCCTTTAACTCGCGATGCCGGGATCTTTACCAAGTCATGCCCACGCCGCCCTGCGTTTTGAATACGTACAAATAAGTCCGCGATCGGATCTGTCATCGACATGGATTTAATCCTTTTATTAAATAACCAGCTAGCCTTGAATTAAATTTCAATTACCATGGAAATTACCAACTTGATTTGGTTACCCCTGGTATATCTCCACGCAAACTAAGAAATCGGAAACAAATTCGGCATAAACGAAATCTTCGTAAAAATCCCCTTACCCGACCACATTGTGGACAACGGTTATACTGACGAGACGAAAATTTAGGCTCCCGTTTGGCCTTATTCTTAAGTGCTAACCTTGACACTGACGCTCCTTTCCCTATTAGGATGCGCGGAAGGGCATCCCCAAATGAGCCAACAAAGCCTTGGCTTCGTCATTCCGCTTGGCTGTCGTCACAAAGGTAATATCCATCCCATGAATGGATGCGATATCATCATATTTAATTTCAGGAAATGTTAACTGCTCCCTTAGGCCCAAAGTATAATTCCCACGCCCATCAAAAGCCTTAGGAGAGATACCACGAAAATCCCGAATTCGTGGCAGAGCTACAGCTATCAATCTATCCATAAACTCATGCATTCTGACGCCCCTTAAAGTCACCTTTACTCCAATAGGAACGCCCTCTCGCAACTTAAAACCAGCAATAGCCTTTTTTGCTTTGGTCAAAACAGGTTTTTGGCCAGTAATTTGCTCTAGCTCTGCGGCGGCACTTTCCAGCAATTTCACATTTTGAACGGCTTCTCCCATTCCAACATTCAAGACAATTCGTTCAATTCGTGGAACTTGCATGGGATTTTCATACCCAAACTCCTTCATCATCACCGGGAGAACTTTTTCCTGAAATTTGACCTTTAAACGTGGAATATAATTTTCTGGCCTAACGGCCGTTGAGACCGCGACCTTTTCTTTTGCTTTGACTGCTTCTTTTGTTGAGGCTTTTGACTTCATTTGCTTTTATCCAGTATTTCCGTAGGAGCCTTTTGGTATACCCTCACCTTTCGCCCATCTTCAAAAATTTTCATTTGGACTCGTGATGGTTTTCCAATGGACTCGCAATAGGCCATAACGTTTGAAATCGCTATTGATCCCTCTCTTTCGAGAATTCCACCTTGTTTGTTTTTGGCATTCGGCTTGGTATGCCGCTTTATAAGGTTAAGCTTCTCAACCGTGATTCGCTCACCCTTGGTCTCAACATGCAAAACCTTACCCGTCTTTCCTCTATCTTTGCCTGCGATCACCATTACGGTATCGCCTTTTTTAATTCTAAATTTTCCAGCCATCAGTATTTACCTAAATTACCTCAGGAGCCAATGATATAATTTTCATGTATTTCTTCTTTCGTAACTCTCTTGCAACAGGACCAAAAATACGTGTGCCAACTGGGTCACCCTGAGCATTCACCAAAACACAAGCGTTTCGATCAAACTTTATATGCGATCCATCCTCTCGCCTGGAACCTTTTCTGGTCCTGACAATGACAGCCTTCATTACATCACCCTTTTTAACAGAGGCCCTAGGAATAGCCTCACGAACAGATACCACAATCAAATCCCCCAAAGAGCCATACCGCCGCTTCGTCCCCCCCAACACGTGAAAACAACGGACACTTTTGGCCCCAGAATTATCCGCAACATCCAAATAGGTATAAATTTGTATCATATAATTTCTCTATACAAAGGCGTAAAAATTATGAAGCAGCCTTCCCACTAATAACTTCAGCAACCCGCCAATGTTTATCCTTACTTAAGGGACGGGAATACACCATTTTCACTTGGTCGCCTATTTGGCATTTACTAAGTTCATCGTGAGCCTTAATTTTTGTTTTTCGCCGAAGGACCTTCCCGTAAAGGGAATGTCTTTCGATTCGAACCACTTCCACCACCACCGTCTTCTGCATTTTATTACTAATAACTTTCCCAACTAACGAGCGAGGGATTGGCCTTGTTTCTGTCATAAATTAATTACTTTCCTTCGAAAAGTTCATCTATAAGGTCTTTTGGCGAAGGACCGTATGAACGCGGGCAATACTTCGCTTTGTATCTCGTATCCGCATTGGATTTTCCATTCGACCCAAAGCCAATTGACTTCTAAAATGGAATAGCTCCTGTTTTAATTGGCCGATCTTCTCTACCAATTCAGTTTTCTCTAGGTTTTGCATTTGATCAATTTTCATTTCATTTACCCTAAAACTACAATACCGGGATTTCTCCGCGCACAATGAATTTCGTTAAAACTGGAAGCTTATGCCCAGCTAACCGAAAAGCTTCCTCTGCTGTTTCGCGGGTCACATCATCCATTTCAAATAAAATACGCCCCAACTTTACAACGGCTACCCAATACTCAGGATTCCCCTTACCTTTCCCCATTCGAACTTCAGCCGGCTTTTGGGTAATCGGCTTATCAGGAAAAATTCTGGTCCAAATTCTTCCACCACGCTTCACATGTCGCGTCATAGCAATACGGGCGGCTTCAATCTGCCTTGCCGTTATACGACCAGGCTCCATAGCCTTAAGTCCGTATTCACCAAATGAGACTTCCCCTCCACGATAGGCCTTACCCCTCATACGGCCCTTTTGAACTTTTCGAAACTTTATGCGTTTCGGCGCTAACATTTTCTAAATTCTCCAAAAGAAGAGATAAAAAGTTTTACAAAAATCCCAATGATGGCTCGGATTTTTCCAAAGATGGAATTTGCGCATCGCCTTTATAAATCCAAGCCTTAACCCCTATTTGCCCCATTGCGGTTTTGGCTTCAGCAAAACCATATTCCACATCGGCCCTCAAAGTATGAAGAGGAACCCTCCCCTCCCGGTACCATTCTGTTCTGGCGATTTCGTGGCCACCCAAACGACCAGCGCAATACACTTTAATCCCCAAGGCTCCAAGCCGAAGAGCGGAGGCTACGCTCCGTTTTAGCGCCCGACGGAAAGATACTCTCT
Organism: Nitrospirota bacterium; assembly: GCA_029881175.1. Taxonomy (GTDB): domain Bacteria; phylum Nitrospirota; class Nitrospiria; order Nitrospirales; family UBA8639; genus Nitrospira_E. The sequence goes on from JAOUNC010000026.1 coordinate 8,694, forward strand.
TTTCCAATTGAGTAGCGATATTTTCAGCCACCAATTGAGCATCAATTTCAGGCTTTTTTATCTCTTTAACGGTCACAAAGATTTCATTTCCATATTCTTTTTCAAGAGACGCCTTAAGTTTATCGACCTCTGCGCCCTTTCTTCCAATAATAATACCTGGCCTCGCCGTATGAATAATCAATTTCAATTGGTTACCTGATCGCTCGATTTCCACACTAGATATTCCAGCATGATAGAGACGCTTTTTCACCAGAGATCTTATTGACAAATCCTGATGGAGGAGCGTCGCATAATCCTTTTTTGCATACCATCGAGAACGCCAGGTCCTTGTATAACCCAATCTAAAACCGTAAGGGTGCGTCTTTTGACCCATGAATTTTTCCCCTAACTACACGCCACCTTTAGGCGTCGCATACCACTTCATTAATTAAAAGGGCTAACCACTATAGTAATATGACTCGTTCGCTTTTTAATTGGGTTCGCTCTCCCCATAGATCGAGGCTGGAAACGTTTCAATACCGGCCCTCCCTCTACAAATGCCCTAGAAACCTTCAGGCTTTCCGGCTCACCCAAGTCCTTCAGTCCAGCATTAGAAACGGCCGAAAAAAGGAGTTGCTCAACAACCCTGGCCGCAGACCGTGGCGTAAACTTCAATAGCACTAAGGCTTCAGCGGCATTCCGCCCTCTCACCATATCAACTATTAGCCTTGTTTTGCGGGGCGATAGCCTCACATGACGTAACACCGCCTTTGCTTCAGACATATTTTTCTCTCTCAAACTTCATTGGGCCAAATAGCCTTTTAAGAATTTCAAATATTATTTTAACGCAACACCCTTTTCACTTTTTGCAGCACTGTGCCCCTTAAAAAATCTAGTAGGCGAAAACTCACCAAGCTTATGCCCGACCATATTGTCACTCACAAACACAGGAATAAATTTCTTCCCATTGTGAACCGCGAATGTTAAACCTATCATATCCGGCGTCACGGTTGAACGACGTGACCAGGTTTTAATTACTTTTGATTCCCTTGAATCCCTTGCCTTCTCAATCTTTTTGAGTAGGTGCCCATCAACGAACGGACCTTTGTGAACAGACCTTGGCATCGGCTCCCCCTATCTATCGGCCCTTTTTCTTTCTGCTGGCAACAATATATCGTGAACTTTGATTTCTTGGTTTCCGAGTTTTAAATCCCTTAGCGGGTTGGCCCCAAGGCGAAACTGGATGAGGATTCCCTGCACCAGCCTTACCTTCACCACCTCCATGCGGATGATCAACGGGATTCATCACCACACCACGCACATGCGGCAATTTACCCAACCACCTAGACCGCCCAGCCTTCCCAACCGTAACATTTCCGTGATCAGGATTCCCTACTTGGCCGATTGTCGCCATACAGGTTCCTAAAATTTTTCGCATTTCCCCAGAGGCCAACCTGAGCTGGACATACCCTTGGTCACGCCCCATAACCTGCGCCGAAACACCTGCACTTCTGGCCAGTTGCGCACCCTTACCAGGCTTCAATTCAATGTTATGAATTACGACCCCAAGCGGTACCTCCATGAGTGGTAACGCATTTCCAATCCTTACATCACTTCCCGGACCAGACCTAACGGAATCACCAACGGCAAGGCCATGAGGTGCCAAAATATACCGTTTTTCCCCATCCGCATAATGCAACAAAGCGATTCTTGCAGTTCTATAAGGATCATACTCAATACCGGCTACCTTGCCTGGAACTCCTGCCTTTTCTCGCTTAAAATCAACTTTTCGATAACGGCGCTTATGACCACCACCCCTAAATCGAACTGTTATTCGCCCAGCGTTATTTCTTCCCCCCGTTGCCGTAATAGTTTTAGTCAAACTTTTTTGGGGCTTATTGGGAGAAAGCCCTTCATTGGTAACCGCCGTCATTCCACGGCGGCCAGGAGATGTGGGGTTATATTCCTTTATTGGCATAAATAACTTTCTTTTTCTTTCAAAAAATCAATATGGAAGATTTACAACTACGCACTTTCATAAAGTTCAATTTTTTCGCCCTCTTTAAGGGTGACGAAAGCTTTTCGCCAATCAGCCCTTTTCCCTAGATAGCGCCCCTGACGCTTTTTCTTTCCCTTAACATTAGCCACATTTACCGAAGCCACCTTCACACTAAAAACTTTTTCAACAGCCCGCCTTATATCTATACGAGTTGCACGGCGATCAACAGCAAAAGCTACGCTATTCTTAATTTCTCGAATAGCAGTTATTTTTTCCGTCAACAAAGGACGAATAAGGACATCATAAGGATTCATACTACTCCCAAATCTCCTGTATATTCTGGAGTTCAGCTCTGGCTATCACAAGCTTGTCACACCAAAGAAGATCGTAAACATTTAAATCCTTTGCATGCATAACCTTGAGCTGTTTCACATTTTTTCCAATTCTGAGAATGTCGGCTTGCCCTTCTTCCACCACTAGCAAGGCCTTCCCATTAACTCCCACCTGCGAGAGCATCCGCACCAACGCACTAGTCTTCAATTCGTCCAAATTTAAATCAACTAACACGACCTCTCCCAATGAAGCCTTTGAAGTTAATACAGCCTTCAATGCGGAGCGGTACATTTTTTTTGGCAGTGGGCTCCCGTATTGTCTAGGCTTAGGCCCAAAAACAGTTCCACCATGCCTCCAAATCGGGGATCTAGCTGAACCTGCCCGAGCCCTTCCAGTGTGTTTTTGCTTCCATGGCTTTTTACCTGACCCACGAACTTCTCCTCGGCCCTTTGTTGATGCCGTCCCTTGCCGGGCAGAAGCCCTCTGCATTACTACCGCCCGATGAACAAGTGGCGCATTAATCGCTGAAGCAAACACAGCTTCACTCAATTGAACCGTGTCTACCTGTTTGCCCGTTGCGCCGTATACCGGAAAAGCATCCATACAGCCTCTATCCTGCCTTCCTAATAATGACCATTCCACCAATTGGTCCAGGCACAGAACCAGAGACCAACAATATATTCTCTTCCGATCTAACATCAAAAACCTTTAAGCCCCTAACTGTTATCCGCTTATTTCCCATATGACCTGGCAAATCTTTGTTCTTGAAAACCCTTGAAGGAAATGAGCTTTGACCAATTGATCCCGGAGCACGATGGAACATGGATCCATGGGATGCGGGTCCACCACTATAATTATGACGCTTCATAACCCCCTGAAATCCCTTACCCTTGGATATACCCTGAACGCTGACTGGATCTCCCTTTGAGAAAATGTCAACGGTTATCATCTCACCCAACTTAGCTTCACCATCAGCCTTGAATTCCCTCAAATGGCGCCAACGACGATTTCCTGATTTTTTTAAATGCCCCAACTCAGGCTTATTCAATTTTCTTTCAGGAACCTCATCAAACCCTATCTGGACAGCCTCGTACTGGTCTGGATTTTTCTCCTTAACCTGGACGACTGCACAAGGACCCGCCTCAATAACCGTAACGGGAACCAAGCACCGTTGCTGATTAAACACTTGAATCATACCGAGTTTTTTGCCTAAAATTCCTTTAACCATTTTACGTATCGCGTCTATAAGTTTATATTTTTATGATCGTATAAATTTCTTACAATTTAATCTCTACATCAACACCGGCTGCTAAATTTAACTTCATCAAAGCATCCATCGTTTCTGGAGTTGGCTCCATAATATCCAGCAATCGCTTATGAGTTCTGATCTCGAACTGCTCCCTGGACTTTTTATCAACATGAGTTGAACGCTGAACGGTATATTTTTCAATACGCGTAGGCAAGGGAACCGGCCCGGCAATCAGAGCTCCGCTACGGCGGACCGTATCTACAATCTCTCGGACAGATTGATCCAACACACGGTAATCAAAGCCCTTTAAACGTATTCGAATTCTGCGGTCTCGATCCACAAAAACCTACCCTTTCCATTCACCATTAATTCTTATTCGACAATTTCCGTCACCACGCCGGCCCCCACCGTCCGGCCTCCTTCGCGCACCGCAAACCGCACCCCCTGCTCCATCGCGATCGGGGCAATCAATTCC
>JAOUNC010000381.1 GCA_029881175.1 Nitrospirota bacterium
CGAGGAAGGCCGTCGCTTTTTTTAAGATGTCGCGCTCCATTCGCAACCGCCGATTGTCCTCGCGTAACCGGCGCAGTTCGGCTTGTTCGGGTGTTTGATGCCCTTGGCCAGGAAAGGCGGCATCCTAATGGTGCAGGTGTTCGCCCTTCCAGCGCGAGAGTAATTTGGCCGTGATCCCAAGATTCTGGGCGGCCACCGTCATCGCATAGCCATGCTCCAAGACCAGGGCCACGGCGTCGCGCTTGAATTCCGCTGTGTACTGTCGTCGGGTCGTTTCCATTGAACACCTCCTGATGGGTATCATCCCCTTTCCAGGTGTCCCATGCAACTAGACCACTACAAAGAATGCCTTGTAAGGTTAAAGGATACCCCTCCGTCTGGGTAGACGGAGAGGGTACGCAGAATTAAATTCCAAAGCTTCTAGAGAAATTTTCTCTTTAACGCCAGCATCCCCAACAAACCAGATCCAAAAAGAAGAACGCTTGAAGGCTCCGGTACAGCCGCATGCAGATGATTGCCTACCACAATAACTTCACCTGAAAACAAAGATCCTGGAGTGGCCGCAAAACCAGTTAAATCGGGAATGGTTAATTCTTGAGTGCTAAATAAGAAACCAGCTAACCCTTTGCCATCCTCACAAGATAATGCCATTCCCGAGCTGATATTACACGTTAACCCAACATCCATCTTTCTAAATAAAGGCATCTGCGTCGAATCAAATGAAAACCATTGGTTGGCATCTACTCCGACGAAAATATTTTCGTCAGAGGTAATAGTTCCATCCCCGTTTATGTCCGCAAGAAAGTCTGGAATAGGAACTTCTTCAAATCCGAATTGATCGAAAAGACTATCACTCCAAGACGGAAACCCTGAGAAGGCCATCACAAGGTTTGATTCAGCTCCCATGGCAACATTCTTCTTAATATTCCCTTGGCTATCTGGTATTAATCCACCCACGGGAAAGACAATGCCAGCCTTCCAATCTGTCCAATTGTCAACTGGTATAGTCGTACCTGGAGGAGCTCCCTTGACCTGAATATCTCCCATGAGGGTAAACTTGGCTTTCCCATTTTTTATCACCTGTTCAAACTTATTGGACTCAATGGTATTAGTCCCCCCTCCTGGTTTAGCTATTGTTTGGGTGAGCCTAATACCTGCTGTATTCCCGTCATTTGCTTTTGTTGTTTCATATGTATACGTAAAGGGCATTGCCTCACTCGCTTGTGGAACAAGGAATACTCCATAAACAATCCAAATAAGCACAAGCCACCAAAACCTCAAGTATATTTTTTGAAAATTCTTTATTAACATTGAATTCTCCTTTTTTTGGAAATATGCTTTAATTAAAAAAAACGGGGGGCGTTCCTGCACACAAAAAATGGAAGCGAGAATGAATCCAGGAAAAAATAACACCAGTCCCGCGGGAAGAAATTAAATCTTTCTAAAGAGATGCAAAAAGTTTTTTGGCTTCAAACAGACCTCCCACTTTTCCGATAACGCCAGCCCGCCAAACCACCTAATCCTGAACCAAACAGGAAAATTGTGGAAGGTTCTGGGATAGGGTTAAGATCCACAAATCCTTCACCTCCAGCATCTCCCCTTACAATCGCTTCCTCGAAACCCGCCAATAACAACGTCTTCTCATCTCCCGGACCTAAATCTAAAAGAAAATCAAAGGAAAGGGCTCCAATGCCAGGATTTTTAAAAGAAACGACACCACTATGATCCATAGGATTTACTGAAACATTGAAAAGATTGGCATAGGTCGCAAAATCTCCCGTAAAAACTTCTATGTTGGGGTCCCCTAAGGTAATAGTTCCATCAAATAGACGGGTAAGGTTTTCCTGACTGACAAGGCTATCGAAATTAAGTAGCTCGTCGCCATCGTTAGGAAAAGAAAATGACGAGTCATCACGTAAACCCCAATACAAGGCTAATCGGTATTGTGCAAATCCCGTAGCACCCATTTCTAAACGATCCCCTCCCAGAAGGCTTACTTTATCCATGCCAACTGGTGCTGCTTCCCGATCACCGTCTACAACTTTGCCAAGCCAGGTAATGGAAGCTTTAGATTCATAGGCCCCATTGTCACCGGCCGTATTTTTCCTGGTCCCATCGGCCTCAACCCCAACATACACTCTTTTTCCTCTTAACGAGTTTCGTGCCAGCGCCTCTGAATGGGTATCGTCAAGTGTATCTGCCACTAAACCCGTGTCAGCAGTTCCAAAAAAACCTGCCCCCTTAACTTTTGGCCCGGTATCTCTACTGGGTGGATTTGCATCAGCATCTTGGACATGGACGAACGCGGAGGCACCTCTCCTCACTTTGGTGAGTTCGTCGATAGTCTTGCCGATTAATTCTGGATTAACCAGATCCGAAATAGACAGTCCCACGTTGGGAGTGCCCGCAATAGTCAGACAAATCATCACAAGGGAAAGCAGCAACTTAAGCATCGTGTTCCTCCCATCCTTAAGGTAAAAACCCTTAACTAGAATTGAAATTTTATCCAATTGTGTTACCAACAAAAGAAATGCTCAAGGACAATCAGACAGTCAACAGAAGAATAGCTGCCGCTCCCCTCAATCATCTCTCATCGCTCAAAATCCATTCAAATATAAACGATGGGGACCCCACCCTTAATCAGGGGGCAAAAAAACGTTCACACTCCCATGAGAAAACATTGAGAAATCACTTCACACCCTTCCGGACTGGGACTAGAAAGTCAGTCAAATTGCGTTTTTTACTTCAGGATAACGAACAAATTTCTCATCACAAGACGTCCGTTTTCTCTGAATCATTAATATTGATTCATCTCAATCTTACTTTTATGCCTCAGGTTTGAGATGAATACAGCTTACCCAATGCCCGCAAACATAAACGCATACCACGACGCCATGCTCACCAAAATCAAATACTCGCATGTAGATAAAGCAGCCCTGATAGGCCTTTGTTTCCGTTCCCTTGCCCACCTCATATTCCAATAGATTGCGAAGCTCTTTCACAAACCCTTCAACGGTCACAGAACTCGTATCCAATTGATCAATATCAACACCCTCCTCTTTCCAAGCGGCCTTCAGGACAGGTCCCCAAAACTGATCCTCACAACATAAGGCCTCCGATCCCATTCCAAGCCATCTGACACCCACCACTTTAGATTTTTCTATTTTCGCGCTGAGCAGGAATAAATGATTACGGAATTCACAGGTGGCAACTTCTATCTCGCCTGACACGATCTTTTTGGAATCCATGTAAAGTATGTCCCTCAAAATTCCCACTGGCAGTTTGTAAATTTTACAAGGCAGTGAGACATTTACCTGTAATGTGGTCATTTTCGCCGCGTAATCATTGGCACTCATGGTTGATCCTCCC
>JAOUNC010000382.1 GCA_029881175.1 Nitrospirota bacterium
TGTCCCTTTCACCATCAATTGCAGAACACCCTTCTGAAATTCTTCAATCGTCAGACGGATTTTCTCAAACACCGCATTGGCCTCATCAAATGCCACGCCATTACCAACGGCAAATCGCAAATCTCGAATGAGCCGATTAAACGCAAACAAAAATCCCAGTAACAAACGCCCCTCAATCGTCCTCATCACAAAAGCGAGGGCAGTCGCAGAATGAGCCCGACGAGGACGAACAGGACGCCCTGATTCTTTTTGAGACCCATGACCATTAAAGTGCTGACTCTCCTTCGCCTTAGACTCTTTGGGAAATTGAATAGACATCAGGCCCTCCTTCAAGCAATCCGCGAGAAACTTCATTAACCACAATCTTCCACCGCAATAACTTTCCTGCCGTCAGCACATTCCACCCCTGCTTTCCTAAGAATTGAGAAATAACGGATCTCCCCACATAGATATGAGCCTCCCTCTTCCTTGGGTACACATAACATCGAGCAATAGAATCAATAGGGGCAGGTAACAACGACCGACGAATATTCCCTTCATCATCGTCATCTAACGCCACAAAACACGCTGTCTTGCCTGTATAGGAAAAAAGCACCTTCTCAAACTCCAAACATTCTCCAATCACTCGATCTGACCCCGCCCCTCGTATGCCCACTTTAAAAAAGGGCGCGCCATGGGCCCCGGCAACCCGCCATACGTCGAATCCATGCGGCCGCAAGACAGGACCCAGGACGACACGTGCTATTTCCTTAAAAAAGAAGGGACACTTCTGGGACAACTTATGCGGCTCTGCCCCAACCTTCACCACTGACGCTAAGAGCCCATCTTTCACACAGTATTCGCGGGACGCGTCAGATTTGGGCAACACAGCTAAAGCTCCGGGATAGGCCCCGACCAGGACAAGATACGCATCCTTATTTGGCTGATTCTTTACCACCATCCCCTGTACTAATTGCCCAACCTTAAACTGCACGCGCTCCCCTTCCTCTAGGTACACCATCATCCCTCAACAGGTATTACGGGATTCTGCGAACGTTGATAAAAGATCCTTGTTCCAATCTTCCGCTCGGGTATAATGACGAGCATGGCGGTTGTCCGTTCAACAACATACCTGTCATACCTGCTCAGCCTCAGCCTCATCGTCGCAGGTTGCGCCAATCCTCTTCCCTATCAAATCGTCCACAGCACACAACAAACCGAAGCCACAGACCGAGAGCCCAAGGGACCTCCGCTCCTTAAGATGCGCCCGCATAGTGATGGATTGGGATGGACATTCTTTGCCTCGCAACCAACACTTCAAAAGCAACAGACCATCAGAACGGAAGAATGGAAAGCATGGAACCTTGTCCACAAATCCTATAATCCCCTCTTAATGGGACTAGGACTCATTACGTGCACTCTAAGTGTCCCTCTTGGTCTATTCCTCGCTGGCACGATTCCTTCTGAACAATTTTTTGAATATCCATTGAAAGGATGTACACCTATTGCCGGGTACCGATGGCAAAATATCGACCAACTCACCACCATCCCTTTAGAAGATGAGCCACCAACCACCATTCACCTTCCGTTACAAGATGGACTGCTCACAGAAATCTGGACCTTCCCCTCTGGGGCACAAGAATCATTCCCGCACCTCCTCACTTCTGACCAGGCAGAACATGGCTATCCCATCCGCTTGACCAAACTAGCCAACAACCGCTCTCCAGAAGCGCCAACCCTCCGACTGACACTCCAAAACCCACAAGGGAAAACCGAAGACACGGACATCTTCATTCCACCCCAACAATGGGCTATGGCCCAAAGAATGACCCCTAAGATCCCTTCATCCACCGCCTGGCCTGCCCCGGTTCGCCTTCGCATCGATAGTACCGATCCTGGCATCATCCCTCCGATCACCCGGCACCTCACCTCCGCAGGATTACCGGTGACAATTCGCACGGCACACCGTACCGAAACCGAACGGGAGCAAGTCGCCACATATCGGGGAATGTATGAAACACCAACGACCACAACTCCAGGACAATGGACCGGAGCCAATGTCCATATCTTCATCGAATTAACATCCGGACAAAATGGCACATCGGCCCTCATGACCATCACCAACATAGAAACCGGATTACTGATCGCCACGTTAGCCACTATGCCAGCCCCAGAGACCCTCGCCCTTATTGACCCTATTACCGGCGACCTTCTTCACCTCCTTCACGATCATGCTTCGTAACACCCCCGTTTCGGTTTCCATCACCGTCATAGCGGCACTCCTCCTCATCAACGGATGCGGAACCGGCGTCACCACACAACGCCTCGACACGAAATCAGGACCAACATACATGGCCACCATCCCGGATGGGATCCCCACTCTGACTACCGCAGAGGGTCCTCAATCAGGCACATGGCTCATCACCGCCACCCAACAACAACACGAACAAACCATTCAACCCGAAACGACTACTTGGGAAATGCGGCGCTATGTCACCTTTGCCCCCTCTATTCTCTTGGGTCTCATTCAATGCCCCATCGGAGGACTCGTCCAACTTCTCAGTTGGGGCCATCTCGGAGATGATCTCTGGACCTATGGCTGCGATCGTCTCATTGGACGTGAACCAGTAAAAGGAAGGATTCACACCACCACCACTACAGACCATTCCATCAACGAACGCACCATCACTGCGGCCATCCCTCACCTGCCCCTACGCATTCGCTGGGAGGACGTCACAAGCCCAACCATCCGACTCTCGACCAACGGCCAGGGAGAAGCCTTCATACAACTCGAGCAATTGCTCAACCAATGGCCCGTCGACCAACCCCTTCCCACTTATATGTGGAACACCCCACTATCTATTGATTTCGACGACGCTTCCTCGGATCACGCGGCCAGCATTTCGCTCTCCCAAGAAATGGTGCAAAAGATCAGACGTTTCCCTGAAGATCCTCTTGATCCTCAACGCTTACCACAGCAACCTGTCGTCAAAGTCAAAACGACTAACCCGATCTGGCAAACACAAGTGGAAAACTGGTTGATCCAGGCAGGATGGTGTGTCGCCGCCAATGACACGCTCACACCATTATTGCGAGAAGAATTAGCCTTTCAACGATCAGGCCAGGTCAGTGAACATACACAGGTTCCCATCGGAACATGGATACCCCCGACCCTCTTATTCACAGCCCTCACCCAAGACACCGAGCAAGGACTGAACGGACACTTTTCTCTCCTTCATATTCCTCAAGGCGAACTCTTGCGAGAATGGAAGATCGCGGTCCCATCAGGACAACCGGAACTCTTGCTGCCCCTCCTCCTCAGTCGTCTACACCATGATCTCCCGAAACCCATCACGCCGTGCTATCTCCCAACCGACCTGATGGAC
>JAOUNC010000383.1 GCA_029881175.1 Nitrospirota bacterium
AAAGGGGCAGTGTGGGACAGGAGCCACTATTGATGAAGGTGGGGGGATTAGGTCGTGGACTGCGACTTGTTGAGGCTGTTCATGGAAGGGTTGAATGGTTAAATAGAAAGAGCAGTTCAACTGGTTATTTGCTTTTTATCTTTTTGGTAATTTTCGTTACTGAATTTTGAAATTTCTGTTCGTGGTATTGAACTATTTCCATCATGCATTCGACTCATCACACGTGAGGTCATGGGAGGGTCGCATTCCTAGATCCATTTTCTATTTACCCTTGATGGCGGAGGTTAAACAATGAAAAAGCTTCCAACATTCACCATCATGATGAGTTTGGTTGCCTGCCTGGCACTTTTCTCTTCTGTTTCCTTGGTTAAGGCAAGTAGTCCGGCGATACATAAAACTGGGGCCGGTCAGGACAAAATGGGGAATTTCGAAATGCAGAAAAGGGCGAAACCAGGAACAGGGACAGACAAAATGGGGAATATGGAAATACAGAAAAAGATGAAACCAAGACCAGGGACGGAAAAAGGGGTGGATTTCGGATGGCAGGATGGTGGGATATCCGGGCGTGACGGTGGAGTAGGGAAATAATTTTTGGAAGGAAATCGTTCGAAAAGGTAATTCAATATTTAAAGAACAAGGCTTCTCAAAAATAATCCGAAAGGACGTTGGAAGTTGGTAATCCTCCGTTTATTACCAATTTACTATCATGTGATATTGTCATTAGTACTTAGGATGTTGTAAAAAAAATTCCCAAATGATTTCCGATGCATTTATGTCATGATTAGTTTGGCCAATGGTGCGAACAGGAAGATATTGTCTCGCTCCTGGCCAGGTATGTCCCCCTCCGATAATCCTGTACAACATTACCGAAACGCCAGTGTTCTGGTTCGACCATTCTGTGTGTTCTACAGTAGATTCGTCTGTCGTATCAAGGTCAGGGAGATTCGTTACGGAACCTTTTCCCTCGATTCCATTGTGGCGGAGCCAGAATTCAATGGTCGCATCGGTCGAGATGACTTTGCCTCGGCTTGGCCGTTTCATCATCTTAGTGAATCGTGGAAAAAGGCGGGGAGTGACTTCACCGCCGCCATAAGGGACTACGGGATCCTTGGTGCCGTTCATGAGAAGTACTGATATGGGATGCGTGGGTTGACTCTTGGCCAGTGGCTCCGCAATTTGAGCGGTGAGCGACGCAACAGCGGCAAAGCGGTGGCTCAGTCCAATCGCCAGACATTGCAAGAAGATCCCTCCATTTGATATCCCCGTGGCATAGATCCTTTTGTTGTCGATCGAGTAGATAGTTGTAACTTCGGCGATTAGCGCTTCTATCCAAGCCACATCGTTGACCTTCTCGTCGTGCTCTCAAAACTGTTTGCTCTCTCCCCCATCATTCCAATGCTTGTTGATCGATTCAGGGTACACTGCAAGGAACCCATACGTTTCGGATAACTTATTAAAGCCTGAGAATTCGGTAATCTGCTCGGCATGGCCTCCGCCTCCATGAAATACAAAAACTATGGGTAGAGCCAGATCGGGTCGATACCCTGAAGGTACGTGGAGGAAATATTCTCGCTTGAATTTTCCTGATGGCATCTCTTTCCGAATGAGATCTGATGAAAAACAGACTTGGGGAAGGAGAAGGAAGCAGAAGGCGAATATCAGTGAAAATCGTGGGTAACGGGTCATGCTCACTCTTTTCTTCAATGCGTAATAATGAAAACCGGCCGAGAGAATTCGCGGGAAAGGCGGTAACCTCAAGCTGAAGAGCATCCACTTTCTACCTTTCTTTCTTGTATCAACGCAAGAACAAGACCAACTCAGAACATCCTCGAATGGCCCTTGCGAAGGCCCTTCGCGCTTTATCGGGACAAGTCGGTATAATACGGCTAACTCGTTTTTACATTATTTTGTGGAGGAAGAGCATGCATCGACTGTTTTCTTTACCACTGCTGAGGATTTCAATTGTCCTGGCTTTCATCATGCTCTTTGGGCCTCAGGCTGCCTGGCCGTTTTCAATCAGTGAACCGAAAGCTGCCAGCGTCCACCAAGCTGGAGCATACATCTCAGTCGCCCTGGAGTTGGGGAATCTTCCTGGAGTCACCAAGGTGAACTATTTTCTCTATCGAGAAGATGAAGATATGCTGAAAGCCTTGGTCGAAGAAAAACTGGTGTTGGTCTCGACAGCCAAACATACGCCACCCTTTGGCGGGAAGGTCCTTCTCCCGAAGGAAGCCATGGGGACGTATCGGCTCCTTGCGGTGGCGGAGCAAGGAGGGCGGCAGTCCAAAGTGGCGCTTCAGGCGATCTTCGATGAAGTTCTGATTATGATCGTGCCGGAAGCCGAGCTTTTGGCGATTGATTTTCAAACGAATAAACCGCTTCGATTTGGACGAGCCGGTGGGGTTCGTGTGTATGACCAATTAGATGCGCTGGGAACAATTTTTCAATTACCTGTGATGGGAGAATTTTCAGATGGAGTCACACGGGCAATCCGTTGGCATAACACGGGAACGACGTATCTCTCAGGCGATGAATCGGTGATCACTGTCAATCAAGATGGCGTCCTGCGGTTGGCGGGAAATGGAGCGACAGTCTTGACCGTGAAAAACCGTGAGCAAGTGACAACCCTTGATATCCTCGTTGAAGTCAATGATGAGCCCAATCAACCCCCTGTCGCTGATCCTGGAAAGCCGCAATCTGTCTTAGCCGGAGCCCGTGTCACGTTAAATGGGCTCATGAGCTATGACCCCGATGGCGGGTCACTTCAATATCATTGGGCGCAAGTACGTGGGAGCAAAATTCCCCTGCTGGATCCCTATTCCGCCCAAGCCAAATTCTTGGCCCCGTTTGTGTCCGAAGAGCGAACCTTCCGATTCACGCTTCGTGTAACTGACGTGAAAGGCGCCGACAGTCAGCCAACGGCTGTTGATATCATTGTCAGCCCCTAAGGACTGATCTCACCCGTCATCTTCAGCGTGAGCCCATTGTCCCGCGGTTCATTCTGTCTGATTCAAGGTTGGCGGGTATAGACGATCTCCATGACCTTCATCTCCGTTCCCCCGTGGTGAGTCCCAAACATGACAAACGTTTGAGTATTGCTATCGATGATTGTCCATACTGCCCGGTGAGTCATGTCACCTCCACCTGGTTCAGGATGGGATCCGTGTAGCGTGATGGTTTTGCCATCAGAACTGGCCGTACCTTCCATCACGAAAATTCCCGTTCCCATCGTATCCATCCACGCGGTCACATATTTTTGGGTCATATTGTCGTAGGCATCGATACCGATTCCTGAAAAGGGTTGCCCCATCATCTGACCATGAAATTCCTGATAGAGAAATCTCCCATCCAATAACAT
>JAOUNC010000384.1 GCA_029881175.1 Nitrospirota bacterium
CAGCGTCAGGCTGAGGTGAGGCAAGCCAAAGGCCGAATAACCCCACCACATTGGATAGGCCATCAAAAGATGAATGGAGGCCATCGGCCTGCATTCCCAGGGATTGGGTGATAACCCCATACACCCACTTCGCGGCGGCGACAACTAGATTCAACAGGAGCACCCACCAAAGAATTCGGCGAGTTTCTTGTAGGCGCGTCATGATAGGTGCGGCGAGATCAAAGCTGAGGAAGAATAGTGTTGTTGACGTGGATAAACCAGGGTGCCATTTGTCGGATATTGTCCAGATATGACAAGAATAGCATCAATGAGGGCGGCAGGTAGAGAGGATCTTTTCGAAACGAAACCAAGATGGATTCCCGCCAACTACCCGCGGGAATGACGGGAATTTTTGTCTTGTTACGGGGAAGGATTCCTTTAATCCTGCCTCCTCCGCGCCGTTCTTTTTCCGCCTCTTACTGCGTCTCCCATTTCACACATCCTCATATTTCATTCATCCTCGCACCCCTTTCTCGTCATCCCCGCCGGCAGTAAGCGGGGATCCATTCGAATCAAGATCTCATCACGTCCCCTTCCGAGGCCATTGGTTTTTTGGCGAGTGCCTCAAAGCCGGAGAGGACGTCAAACAGCTCCTCGTCAATGCCGCTTTGGCGCAGTTGGTGGAAGTGACGATTGAGATTCTCCAGTAATTCGTCGATATTTTTTTCGGCCCGTTGCATCGCGGCCAGTCGGCTGGCGTTTTCGCTGGCCAAAGACTCGGCGCACGCCCGGAAGAGTGAGACGAAGAGATACTCGTGGATAAGTGCACTGACCGTTGCTGTGGTACTGCCAATGACCTCCGGCAAATTCTCTGTCGGCCAGGAGAGTGTGGCCACCTCGCTTCGCCAGCGTTCGTCCAGCGGGAGGAGGCGCTGATTGACCGGGGAATACACCGTTCTCGATGTGGGCCGGTTATAGAAGAGGTGGAGTTCGGCGATCTCTCCCCGGCTGCGGCGCGTTTCGCTTTCCAAAAGGATCTGCCCGACAAGAGGAGTAATGGCCTTGACGGAATTTGGGACGGGGAAAAATCCTAGTAATTCCAAATCCGCGTCTGCCAGACGCGCTTGCACGCGCTCACCGACGGCCCATATCCTGTGGCGACCCGGCAACGCAGCCAGTGTCTTGACTGCGTAATCCGCTACCACTTCATTAAACTGGCCCACCAGGCCCTGGTCTGAACCGAACACGACTGCCCCAATCGCTCCTACAGGTGTGAGCGTCTTCTGTCCCCCCATCAGGGCCATCGGCGGGTTTGCCCGGAAACACACGTGTAACCCCAGTTCCACGGTGCGAGCGTAGTCAGCCAAGGCGCTCACCGATTGCTCATATTGTCCAATGCTCGAGGCGGCCAAGGCTTTCATCGTGCGAACGACGGACTGGAGATCCCCGGCTCCGCCGATCTTTCGTTGCAGACTTACCATAGTGTCGCTCATGACTTCTCCTTGAGTGCCGGCGTGAGCTGAAATCGTGCAAGGGCTTTGCGAGCAAGACGAATAATCGTGGCACGATCTTCTCCATGTAGTTTGGTTGTTCCCTCCAATTGTTTGCCCACCTCCAATGGGATGTCTAGGGCCGCCAGGTGTAATGCCTGTTCGGCGTTTGTCATTTGGTCGAGTGGGATAGGATCGAACAGGTTTTCGGTCAACGCTAGGAGCAAGGTGATTTGAGCGGGTACGGAGATTGGTGAGAATTCCGGCTGCTTAAGGCAGGCACGGATTCGCCGCCCGTGTTCAATGATCTTGCGGGTGTCGTCATCCAGCCTGGCGCCGAATCGGGCGAAGGTTTCCAGCTCCTCAAACTGCGCATAGGCCAACTTGAGGTTTCCCGCCACGGCCCGGTAGGCCGCTCGTTGGGCTTTCCCCCCTACGCGGGAAACAGATCGACCGACATCGATCGCAGGCAGCACCCCTAATTCAAACAGGGAAGGCGAAAGGTAGATCTGTCCATCCGTGATGGAAATCAGGTTGGTGGGAATGTAGGCGGAAATGTTTTGCGCTTCAGTTTCAATAATGGGCAGGGCCGTCAGCGAACCTCCACCCAATTCTTTGCGCAGATGTGTGGCGCGTTCCAGCAGCCGCGAGTGGATGTAAAAGATGTCCCCGGGAAACGCTTCGCGACCCGGCGGGCGTCGCAAGAGCAGAGACAGCTCACGATAGGCCCGGGCATGATGCGTCAGGTCGTCATAGACAATGAGCACATCGCGACCCTGGTTCATGAAATATTCCGCAATACTGGTGGCGGAGTACGGTGCGATATACGCGAGCCCCGGCGGGTCGTTGCCTTCGGTAACGACGACGATGGTGTATTCCATCGCTTCGTGTTCGCGGAGGGTGGCCACGACTTTGGCAACGCCGGACGCGCGCTGACCGATGGCGCAATACACGCAGAGCACATTCTGGTCGCGCTGATTGAGAATCGTGTCGACAGCAATGGCAGTTTTTCCGGTTTGCCGATCGCCTAGAATCAACTCGCGCTGACCGCGTCCGATGGGAATAAGTGCATCGATGACCTTGATGCCGGTTTGCAACGGCACCGTGACGGGTGCGCGATTCATGATGGGCGGTGCTGGACGTTCAAGAGGCAGGCGCTCACTGCAGACCACCGGCCCGTGATCATCCAGGGGCCGTCCCAATGGATTGACGACTCGCCCGATCAATCCGTCGCACACCGGCACGTCCATGACGTGTCCCCTCCGTTCGACTTCATCCCCGGCCTGTAACTGTGAGTAGTCGCCGAGGAGCACGACGCCGATTTCATCCTCATCAACGTTGAAGGCGATGCCGTACACATCACCGGGAAACTTCAGCACTTCCTCAAACCCTACCCGGGGAAGACCGGAAACTCTGGCAATGCCGGTGGAGACGTTCGTGATCCTCCCCACTTCATGGGGAGTCAGCCCGGGTGAGAAGCGTTCGCGCACGTGGCTCATTCCCGCGAACGCGTTGTCGAAGAGGCTCTGGAGGTTTTCAGATGGGCTGTTCATTGGCATGCTGTTCGAGAGAGGTGTCGGGCGTAGCGGTCGGGTTGGGGTGCTCTTTCAAAACTTCGTCGACGCTTTTTTTGAGCGATGCGAGATAGTCTCCGATACTCCAGGCAATCTTGTGTCCATTTGCCGTGAGTTCGATGCCGCTCACAAAATCCGGCGCGGTTTCGAACTGGAGTTGGGTCTCAATGGCGAGCAGGTCCTTGGCGACATCTTCAATCGCGCGACGCTGAGCCGCAGGCAAGCGGAAGGTGCTGCGCACAATGGCTGGAGCGGATGCGGCCTCGAATGTTGCCTTCAATCCGTCCTTCTCTGCAGGACTGAGTT